>JALRFT010000026.1 GCA_023261915.1 Acidimicrobiales bacterium
CGGTCACCTCAGTGTCAATGGCAAGCGCGTCACCATCCCGAGTTACCGGGTTCGCAAAGGTGACGTCATCACTGTCGGGTCCAAGGCCCGCGACATGATCGTGTTCGTCCAGAACCGTGACGTCCTCGACCGCAACGCTCCGGCGTGGCTGGCGATGGCCGGCGAAGGCTGGGAAGTCACCGTTGACCAACTCCCCACCCGCGACCAGATCGATGTCCCGGTGCGGGAGCAACTGATTGTCGAGCTCTACAGCAAGTAGTGGTCACTGACCACCGAACCGTTCCACCACCACGTAAGAACCACCTCGAGGGAGAACCCACATGCTCGTGATGCAGCGACCCAAGGTCGAGGCGCTGGGTGACGCCGACGGCCACCGCGGCGTTTTCGTCATTGCCCCGCTGGAGCCCGGCTTCGGCCATACCCTCGGCAATTCGCTTCGGCGGACCCTGCTGTCGTCGATTCCGGGTGCCGCCGTTACCCAGGTGCGTTTCGATGATTCGCTCCACGAGTTCGACACCATCAAGGGTGTCGTTGAGGACGTCACCGACGTCATCCTCAACCTCAAGGACCTCGTGCTGCGTTCCCACAGTGACGAGCCCGTAACCCTGCGTCTCGACGCCAAGGGCCCCGGCGTCGTCACTGCTGGCGACATCGAGGTGAACCCCGAGGTTGAGGTGCTGAACCCTGAACTCGAAATTGCCACGATCAACGCTGATGGTCGGCTCGCCGTCGACATCACCGTGGAGCGAGGCAAGGGCTACGTCGGTATCGAGCGCAAGGATCAGCGGACCGAACCCATCGGTGTGATCCCTGTCGATGCGATCTTCTCGCCGGTCCGTCGGGTCACCTATCAGGTCGAGTCGACCCGCGTCGATCAGTCCACGGACTTCGACCGGCTGCTCCTCGACGTTGAGACCGACGGTTCGATCTCGGCCCGTGACGCCCTCGCCTCGGCTGGTGCGACGCTGCGCCAGCTGGTGCAGTTGGTGGAGGAGATGACCGACGAAGCCGAGGGTCTTGAGCTTGGTGAGGTCAGCGTCGTGGCTGCCGGTTCGCCCGATCTCGACCTGCCCATTGAGGATCTCGATCTCTCCGAGCGCCCGCGGAACTGTCTCAAGCGCGCCCAGGTCAACACCATCGGTGAACTGTTGGGCAAGACCTACGACGATCTTCTGGCCATCACCAACTTCGGCCAGAAGTCGCTCGATGAGGTCATCGAGAAGCTCGACGAGCGGGGTCTCTCCCTGCGTACCCGGGACTGACGGAGACCGGAGCACCACATGCCTGCCACACCCAAGAAGGGTCGCCGTTTCGGTGGCGACGCTGCCCACCAGAAACTCATGATGGCCAACCTGGCTGCGTCGCTGTTCGCCGCCGAGGGCATCGTGACCACCGAGGCCAAGGCCAAGGCCTTGCGCCCGGTCGCCGAGAAACTCATCACCAAGGCCCGCAAGGGTGGACTCCACAATCACCGTCAGGTGGTGTCCTACCTTGGGGACAAGGAAATGACGGCCAAGCTGTTCGAGGACATTGCTCCTCGTTACGCCGATCGGTCCGGCGGGTACACCCGGATCCTCAAGCTCGGCACGCGCCATGGCGACAATGCGCCGATGGCGCGCATTGAGTTGGTCTGAGGCCTACCGATCGACGACGGGTCGGCCCGTCCGCCGGATGGTGACCCGTGACCCTGTTCGACTCTGCAACCCCCGAAACGCTGACCGTTGCGGACGAAACGGTCCGCTCCGTTCCCGGTCCGGTGCCTGGTCACCGACGCGTTCGTCTCGTCGTGGCCTACGACGGCTCGGAGTTCCGGGGTTTCGCCGCCCAACCCGATGTCGTCACCGTCGGCGGCACCCTGATTGACAACATCGCCACGGTCACCGGTGTGACGGTGGATCTGTCGTGTGCGGGACGCACTGACGCCGGGGTTCACGCCTGGGGGCAGGTCGTGTCGTTCGACCTACCCGACGCCTTGACGACCCCCGAGAGCCTCGAGCGTCTGCGAACCTCCCTGAACCGACTGTGCGCGCCCTGGGTGGTGGTGCGCACCGCCGAGACCACTCGTGATGACTTCGATGCGCGGTTTTCTGCGGTGTGGCGTTCGTACCGCTACACCGTGCTCGTCAGTGAGGTCCCTGACCCCTTCCGGGTTCGCACCGTGTGGCACGTGCCTACATCTCTCGACCTGCGGGCCATGACCCTGGCGTGCGACCCCCTGATCGGGGAGCACGACTTCACGTCTTTCTGCCGGGCGCCGCAGCGCCCCGACGGATCGGTGGCGTCGATGGTGCGTCGGGTCCATGACGCCCGCTGGGTGGAGGGTGACGACGGGACCCTCCAGTTCAGGGTCCGGGCTTCGGCGTTCTGCCACCAGATGGTTCGTTCGCTGGTGGGGACCCTCGTTGAGGTCGGTCGTGGCAAGCGTCGGGCGGGGGAGATGATGGGCATCATCGGTGCCCGGGATCGCCATGCAGCCGGTCAGATCGCCCCTCCGACGGGCCTGTGTCTATGGGAGGTCGGTTACCCCCCGGTGGACTGATGGCCAACGTCTCCGGCGGCAAGTTGCCGCCCGGGGGGCTGGGGCCGTATCGTTTCCCTTCCGGCCTGTGGCAGTGCTGCGGTCGGGGAGTCCCAGTCGAGATGTGATGAGAGGTACCGCGCGTGCGCACCTACAGCCCCAAGTCGAGCGAGATCACGAGGGAATGGTTCGTGGTCGACGCCGAAGATCTCGTCCTCGGACGGATGGCTACCGAGGTTGCTCGCATTCTGCGCGGCAAGCACAAGCCCGGGTTCACCCCGCACCTCGACTGTGGCGATCACGTGGTGATCATCAACGCCGACAAGGTCGTACTGACCTCGGGCAAGGCTGAGCGCAAGATCGCCTGGCGTCACACCGGGTACCCCGGCGGTATCCGTTCACGCACCTATGCCGAGTGGCTCGGTTCCCGACCCGAGGAGGCGGTGCGCCGCACCATCCGCGGCATGCTCCCCAAGAACCGGCTGGGTCGCCAGATGCTCACCAAGCTGAAGGTGTACGCCGGTCCCACCCATCCCCACGCCGCCCAGAAGCCCTCCGAGCTCGTGCTCGACGGCGCCCGGGCCCGCGAGGCGACCCGGACCTGATCCGGTCACGACCCGAGGACGACACGTCATGAGCAAGCCACTGAACCAGAGCACCGGTCGACGTAAGCGGGCCGTGGCCCGCGTGCGCTTCCGTCCCGGCACCGGCCAGATCACGGTGAACGGTCGCACCATCGAGGCGTACTTCCCCTCCGACACTCAGCGCATGGTCATCACCGACCCGTTGCGAGTGACGAGCACCGTTGAGGCTTACGACATTGACGCCACCATCGACGGTGGCGGCTTCACCGGCCAAGCGGGTGCGTTGCGTCACGCCATCGCCCGTGGCCTCGTGGCCCTCGATCCTGAGATGCGTCCGGAGCTGAAGCGCAACGGCTTCCTCACCCGTGACGCTCGCGAGAAGGAATCGAAGAAGTACGGCCTCAAGAAGGCCCGTAAGGCACCGCAGTACTCCAAGCGCTGAGCTTGTCGGCTCGCCGTGACGCTCTCCTTCGGCACTGACGGCGTCCGAGGCCCCGCCCGCGAGTTCACCCCTTCGTGGGTGGCGGCCCTCGGGGCGGCCATGGTTGACGTCTTCGGTGGCGGTTCCTTCGTTCTCGGCCGTGACACCCGGGAGTCCGGGCCACGGATCGTTGCCGACCTGACACAGGGGATCTCGGCGGCCGGTGGGTCGGTGGTTGATCTCGGTGTGGCCCCGACCCCGGCAGTGGCGTGGGTGGCCGCTCGTGACGGTGTGCCGGGCGCAGTGGTTTCGGCGTCACACAATCCGTGGGCCGACAACGGCATCAAGGTGTTCGCCCCGGGTGGAACCAAACTCGACGACGGCACCGAGTCCGAACTCGCACGGGCACTCGATGCCCATCTCGCCGCCAGCCCCGTTGCCGGCACATCCGACTCAGCAGGCGACGGTGCTGCAACCCTCGACGCCTATGTCGCCCATCTCGTTGCGTCAATCGATGGCCGTCGTCTCGACGGACTGCGGGTGGTGCTCGATTGTGCCCATGGGGCAGCAAGCGCCCTGGCACCCCGGGTGTTCACTGCCGTTGGTGCCGACGTCACCGTCATCGGCAATCATCCCGACGGCCGGAACATCAATGAGAACTGTGGGTCGACCCACCTCGAGCTGTTGGCGGACACGGTTGTGCGACTCGGGGCCGATGTGGGACTGGCCTTCGACGGAGATGCTGACCGAGTCCTCGCTGTCGACGGCAGCGGGGCGGTCGTGGACGGGGACCACATCATCGCCATGTTGGCGTTGGACCGTCATCGCCGTGGTGTGCTCGTGGGTTCGGCCGTCGTCGTCACGGTGATGACCAACCTCGGGTTCCGACTCGCCATGGACGAAGCGGACATCGAGGTGGTCGAAACCCCTGTCGGTGACCGTCACTGTCTCGCCGCGCTCGAGCGACGTGGCCTGGTTCTCGGTGGGGAGCAGTCCGGACATGTGATCCTGCGTGATCTCGCCACCACGGGGGACGGCATGCTCTCGGGGTTGCAGATCGCCGATCTCGTGGTGCGCAGTAGTCAGCCCCTGGCGTCATTGGCGGCGACCGCCATGACACGGGTGCCCCAGGTGCTCCACAACGTCGAGGTGCACGGTGATCGGGCTGCGCTCATCGATGCCATCAGGCCCGACGTGGAAGCGGAGCAGTCCCGTTTGGGTTCATCGGGACGGATTCTGGTCCGCTCGAGCGGTACCGAACCACTGATTCGGGTGATGGTGGAAGCCACTGACGCCGGGGTTGCGGCCGAGGTTGCCACCCGTTTAGTGACGGCGGTTACCTCCCTCGACGGTGCCGGCGAACCTTCCCCGTAGACTGGCGAACGCATGTGCGGGATCATCGCCATCGTGCGGCGACCCACGGAGCCCCAACACCGGGAGCCGTCGGACGTCACCGACCATCTCAAGGCCGCAGCAGTTGCGCTGAGCGGCGCAGCCGACCTGGGGGCGCTGCTCGCCACCTCCACCCACCTCGATGCTGCCGACTCGGCATTGGCCGGGGTGGATGGCGTGGCGCTGGTCCTCGGCACACCGGCGCTCGCTGACGGTGTCCGCCGTGGTGTCGCCGACATCGAGGTGGCGGTGTCCGACCTTGAAGCGCGACTCGATGCCGGTGAACGGGTCGTCGCCGATGACGACCTCGAGTCGCTCAACGCTGTAGTGCTGCGTATCAAGGACCGTCTGTGGTCGATCGGGCGAGACCGACTGCAGGCGGCGGCGGCGGTAGCCGACCTGTTGGCCCCCGGCGGTGCACCCGCCGGGGCAGCGCGCACTTCGGTGGCGGCGTATCTGTCCGTGCATGAAGCGCTCGCCGCCATCGATCGTCTTGAGGTTCGTGGGCGTGACTCGGCGGGACTGCACCTGATGGTGCACAGTCATGGTCTCAATGTCGCCGACCCGGCCATCGCCGACGCCGTCACGGCCCGCAGCGGCGATCCATTGTTCTGCGGCGGATCCGTGCGGCTGGTCAATGGGGTGCTGTCTTTCACCTACAAGGCGGCAGCGGAGATCGGTGAACTGGGGGACAACACGGCCGTGTTGCGTCGTGCCATCAGGGACGACACCTTGTTGCGTGCTGCAGTCAGTTCGGGTGAGGCGGGAGTCACCGTGTTGGGTCACACCCGCTGGGCGAGCATCGGGATCATCGCCGAGTTCAATGCCCACCCGCTGAACTCTGAAGAGGTGTCGTGGGGATCGGGTCCGGCTGATCCGTCCAACTACAGCGTGGCGGTGCTCAATGGTGATGTCGACAACTTCGCTGATCTGAAGGCGACTGACGGATTGGCGATCGCCCCGGAGATCACGACCGACGCCAAGGTCATCCCGGTTCTGACCTCCCGTCGTCTCGGGGCGGGGTACGACCTCGGTGAGGCATTCCGGTCGACGGTGAACCGGCTGGAGGGTTCGGTGGCCATCGGTCTGTGCACGGCCGCCCAGCCCGACGAGCTGCTGCTGGCGCTGCGGGGAAGCGGTCAGGCGCTCTACGTGGGTGCTGCCGAGGACGCCTGGGTGGTGGCATCGGAACCTTACGGCGTGGTGGGCATGACCGGCACCTACCTCCGCATGGACGGGGAGACACCCGCTGATGCCGACAATCCGGTGGCGACCCGCGGTCAGATCGTGCGGCTACGCGGAGCGTCGGCTGGTGACCGAGCGGCCATCGAGCGCTTCTCCTACGACGGTGCGCCCCTTGCCGTCGCCGATTCGGAATTCATCGTGGCCGAGGTCACGACCCGTGACATCGACCGGGGGTCCTACCCTCATTACCTGTTCAAGGAAATCTCGGAGGCGCCGTCGTCGTTCCGCAAGACCCTGCGCGGCAAACTCGTCGAGCACGCTGGGCGCTTGCGCGTTGATCTCGGACCAGAGACGCTGCCACTGTCGGTGCGCCAGCGGCTCGGCACCGGCGAGATCTCCCGGGTACTCGTCATCGGTCAGGGCACGGCGGCCGTCGCCGGCCAGGGTGTGGCGTTGGCACTGCGCACCCTCGTGGGGCCGGGTCGCCTGCCGACCGAGGCGCTGTTGGCGACCGAACTGTCGGGGTTCGAACTCGCCGCCGACATGTCCGACACCTTGGTGGTGGCGATCAGCCAGTCGGGAACGACGACCGACACCAATCGGACCGTCGATTTGGTGCGGTCGCGGGGGGCGGCGGTGGTGGCGATCGTGAACCGTCGCAAGTCGGATCTGACCGACCGATCCGACGGGGTGCTCTACACCTCGGACGGACGGGATGTGGAGATGAGTGTCGCCTCCACCAAGGCGTTCTATTCCCAGATCGGGGCCGGGTTCCTCTTGGCTTTCGCCATTGCCGAGTCGCTCGAAGGCGCGGATGTGATCGATGCCCACCAGGACTTGTTGCTCGCCCTTCGCGAGTTGCCGGCA
>JALRFT010000033.1 GCA_023261915.1 Acidimicrobiales bacterium
ACACGAAACGGCCACACATGGATGGCACCCTACCGACCCGGTGGGGGCCGCCCAGGGTCGCCGTGGAAGAAATGGTCGGGCTGGCGGGATTCGAACCCACGACCTTCGGTCCCCCAGACCGACGCGCTAACCAAGCTGCGCCACAGCCCGCAAAGGGCGACTCTACCGTCTCCCCTGCACTCCACTGAATTCGGACTCACCCCATCCGTCAGTTGAACAGGAGTCCGATGCCCTGGATGGCTCGCCACAGGAGGTAGGCCCCAGTCACGGCGACCAGCACCCAGAAGTGCCACGGGACCCGGTGGCCCTCCTCGGCGCCATCCGCATCGGGAAGTGATTCCGCGATGAGACGTCCACAGGTTGGGCAGGATCCGTCAGGCGCCATGCTGTTCGGATTCCAGAACCGGTCACATCCTTCACACCACGGCATCGGGAAACCTCTAGACCGGTGGAACGCCATGGCGGCGATTGCTGAACGTGCGGGAGCGACCCCTGGCCGCCGCCAATCGTCCGACGAGTTCACGGCGGAGCTCAACTGGTTCCACGACGGCGTCGATGACCAACTCCGATGCGAGTCGTAGAAGATCAACGTCGGCTTCATAGATTGCCCGTTGCTCAGCGATGAAAGCGGCCCGCTCATCGGGATCATCGATGGCTGCGATTCGATTCGCATAGACGGCATTCACGGCTGCCTCGGGGCCCATGACCGCAATGCGCGCCGTCGGCAGCACCAATGTTGCGACAGGGTCGAAGGCCGGCCCGCCCATGGCGTAGAGCCCAGCGCCGTAGGCCTTGCGGAGGACGACGCAGATCTTGGGAACGGTGGCCTCCGAAACGGCTGTGATCATCTTTGCTCCGTGGCGAATGATGCCTTGGCGTTCGACCTCTGTTCCCACCATGAATCCGGGAACATCCGCAAGGAAGATGAGCGGAAGGTTGAAGGCATCGCACAGCCACACGAAACGCGCCGCCTTGTCGGCGGAATCGACGAAGAGCACGCCTCCCTTGACCGAGGGGTTGTTGGCGACCACCCCGATGGGCTTGCCGTCGAGCAACGCCAAGCCACAAACCAGTTCGGGGGCGAACAGCGGTTTCACCTCAAAGAACGTCTCCGCATCGACAATTGCATCAATCACGGTTCGTACGTCGTATCCCTGTGTCTCTTCTTCGGGGATGAGGCCGGGGTCGAACGAACGCGCCGGGGCTTGAGGCTGGTACTCGGGCGGTTCTTCGCTCCAGCGTTGGGGGAAGTAGGTAAGCCATGCCCGCGCCTGATCGATGGCGTCGGCGTCGTCCACTGCGAGGTTGTCGCCACAGCCGGACACGGTGGCGTGCATGCGGGCGCCCCCCATCTCCTCCAGCGAGGCAACTTCCCCAATCACCATCTCGGCCATCCGTGGCGAGCCGAGATACATCGAGGCGTTGCCCTCCACCATGAAAACGACGTCGCAGAATGAGGGGATATAGGCCCCCCCGGCCGCCGACGGACCGAAGAGACAGCAAACCTGCGGCACGCGACCTGACAGGCGAACCTGGTTATAGAAGATGCGCCCTGCGCCCCGTCGTCCCGGGAAGAGGTCCACCTGATCGGTGATACGGGCCCCCGCCGAGTCCACCAGCCACACCACGGGGAGTTCTTCGGCGAGCGCCCGCTCAGTCAATCGGACGATCTTCTCGACCGTTCGCGCTCCCCACGAACCTGCCTTCACCGTCGGGTCGTTCGCCATGATGCAGACGGGTCGACCATCGACGAGACCAACCCCGGTCACCACACCATCGGCTGGGAGCGAGTCAGCAGCAGCATTGGCGAGGAGCCCGTCCTCAATGAACGAACCGGGATCGACCAGCAGCGCAATTCGTTCCCGGACGAACAACTTCCCCTGGGACGCCAACTTTTCCCCACCACTGGCCAAGTTGCCGGCCCGGGCGCGGGCGGCGGCGGCGGCGAGGGGGCCTTCAGTCCCGTCGTATGGCGAGGATGGCGACGTCATCGGTGATTGGGCTGGAGGCATAGTCGCTGGCCGCCTCCAGCAAGGCTTTGCACAGCAACTCGGGCGCCAGGCCCGGGTCACGTCGAAGCGTAGTTGCGATGCGCTCCGGACCGAACAACTCGTTGCCGTGCCGAGCCTCCGTGAGCCC
Source organism: Acidimicrobiales bacterium (assembly GCA_023261915.1). Classification (GTDB taxonomy): domain Bacteria; phylum Actinomycetota; class Acidimicrobiia; order Acidimicrobiales; family Acidimicrobilacustridaceae; genus M30B73. Next base: position 2,140 of record JALRFT010000033.1, read on the forward strand.
ATCGGTGTAGGCCACCAGCACATCACCGGAGGCGAAACCCTGTTCACGGGCGTGGAATCCACCCCCCGGGTCCAACAGCAGAAGCGGCCCCGTGGCCTCAAGGGCCACGACGTCCCGATCGTGCCAGAGGAGAGCTGGGGGATGTCCGGCGGAGCAGTGCCGTAGAGTCCCCGCCAGTGGGTCGTGCACGGCCACGAAGAGGGAGACGAACTCCTCGCGGTGGACGGTGTGGATCATCTGTCGATTGAGTTCTTCGACGGCCTGCGAAGGGTCTCGGAACTGGCGGAGCAACGTTCGCAGCAGGTACTTGGTCTGGAAAGCGGTGATGGCTGGTTCGATGCCGTGACCGGCCACGTCTCCAATGACGATGGCCACTCTCCCCGATTCCAAGGCCACCAGGTCAAAGAAGTCGCCAGCCAGCATCCCGGCTCCCGGCTGATAGACGCTCCCCACTGTCACCCCCTCGACCTCGCCGAGCGTGCTCGGTGCCAACCGCTCGGCCCAGCGTCGGGGTGCGAGTTCTTCTTGTACGAGGACCTCCTGCGCCCGCCGCTCAAGGTCGCTTCGGCGCATCTCAAGACGAGCATCATCAATGAGACGGCGTCCAAGTCCGACACTCACGGCAGTGGGCACCGCTGTGAGCGTCAGCACCGCGGCAATCCCCAAGGGTCCATCCCCCACGAACCCAATGACACCGGTCAACGAGACGACGCCATACAACAGCGCGGCGTGGCCGTCCCGCTGCACTCCGGAGTAGGCCAGCCGCTTGAGGTCGGCGTCGCCCGAACTGACCTCTATCTGGTTGAGAACCCTCTGCCGGAAGCGCCATGAGCGCACCCAAACCGCGGCCCCGAGAAGTCCCGAGGCAATCACGACACACCACAGCACCCGCCCCATCAGGTGCCGAGCGTAGTGAATGGCGGAGCGACCTTTGATGGCGATTGCGTGACGAACAAGGCCTTACGGGGAGGGTGAGCTACTACTCCGAGCGTCGCCGAACGCGCACTTTGATGGGCGTAGCCCCGAGGTTAAAGGCTTCGCGGAGCATGCGTTCGAGATATCGCAGGTAACTCGGTGGAAGGTCACGATTGGTGAACAGGGTGAACGTCGGTGGATCGGTCGCCCCCTGGGTGGCGTACAGGACTCGGGCACCGTGCGGTGCGGGCTGGGCCTGTTGGGCGTGACGGATGACCTCGTTGACCTTCCTCGTCGGTACCCGCGTCCGGTAGGCCTCGATGGCGGCGGAAAGAGCCGGGATGAGTTTGTGGACGCCCTTTCCACTGAGGGCACTGACCGGCAGGACGGGTGACTCCCCGAGGAAGTGGAGTTGCCGACCGATTTGATACTTCACCTCGAGGCGAGCGTCAGCATCAAGCAGTTCCCACTTGTTGAGCAGGACCACCACTGGGCACCCGGCAGCATCGATGCGCTCTGCCAGTCGCTGATCCTGATTGGTGACCCCGGCGGTGGCGTCAATGACGAGCACTGCCGTGTCCGCTCGGTCGACGGCTTGGAGGGCCCGCAACAACGAGTAGTACTCCGTGTCCTCGTCAATGCGTGAGCGGCGCCGCATGCCGGCAGTGTCGATGAATCGCAGCGGGCCGGCCTCGGTCTCGACCACCGTGTCGATGGTGTCGCGTGTTGTGCCGGGCATGTCATGCACGACCGAACGATCATCGCCAATGAGCCGGTTGAACAGCGTCGACTTCCCTACGTTGGGTCGCCCGACAATCGCCACCGAGAACACCCGATCGGGAGAGGGTGCGGAGGGACCCCTCTCCCCATCGTCAGCCTCCTCCGGCTCATGAGGTGCGGGAGGCAACAGTGCGATCAGGGCATCGAGAAGATCTCCGGTGCCACGACCATGGAGGGAACTGACGGGAAAGGGCTGGCCGAGACCGAGCCCCATGAAGTCCCAGACCAGCGACTCGCGACTGGCGTCATCGACCTTGTTGACGACTACGAGCGTGGCGCCAGTACGACGGCGCAGAAGATCGGCGACGCGGTCATCTTCCTCGGTCGGCCCCGTGGTGGCATCAACGACGAGGATGACGACATCGGCGTCGGAAACGGCCCGTTCGCTCTGTTTGGACACCTTCGCATCGAGCTCGGTGCCCCCCGGCATCCAGCCTCCGGTATCGACCAGGGTGAACCGATGCCCCAGCCACTCAGCCTCAACTTCCTTGCGATCGCGGGTGACACCGGGCTTCTGCTCCACAATCGCCTCACGGCGACCGAGGATCCGGTTCACCAGGGTGGATTTTCCAACGTTGGGACGACCGGCGACGACCACGGTGGGAAGCGCGGTCACCGACGAACCTCACGGTCGGCCTCAAGGATCGTCCGTAGGACTCGTCCATCGGTAGCGATTACCTCAACTAGTACTGGGAGTTCTTCGGGCGTGAGGTCGTCAAGGAAACGTCCGCCCGAGAGACAGACATCGGGCAGAAGGTATCGGCGACGGGGGTCGCGGGAGGCCAGTGTGCGGGCAATGTCGCTCCCGGTCAGGAGCCCGGTCACCGCCGTGGTCCCGCCGAAGTAGTCGTTGCGCACGGCGAGGATCTCGACGTCGTCAAACCCGGCGTCGGCGAGAATGGGGCCGAGGACCGCCGCACCGTAGGTGCTGGTGATGATGCTGATGCCAGCGGACCTACTCGGCCCGAGCCGGACGGGAACTGACGCGTCACCGCAGGACTGCCGCGGTGCTCGGTAGCCCTCTGCTGGTGCTCCGTCGACCGAGGCGAAGAAGCCGCCGGAGGCTCGGCGGTGTTCGGCCTCGCCGGAAAACTCAAGCGCGAATGAGGCGGCCATGCCGATGCCGTCCTCGTACATGGGAAACCCCTCATAGGTCTCTGTCGGGGGGAAAGAGGTACCAGCGAGCAGGTAGTACTCGTCTGCGGCGAAAACGACGCGCCGTCCCGTGGCCGCCAAGAAATCCTGCTGGGCGACATGGACAGTGTCGACGACAGCAGCCGCTTCGGCGGCAGTGTGCGGACGCATCCGACTCTCTCTATTGAATTGACTGACGCCGAGGGGAACGACACAGATCGAGGCCAGATCGGGGAACTCATCGAGGACGCCCGTCAACGTCTCGTGCAGAATCGGGCCGTCGTTCACTCCGGGGCAGACGACGATCTGACCGTGGACCTCGATACCGGCATCGAGGAGCAGTCTCAGCCACCGGAGACTGACCGCTCCCCTGCGATTGCGCAGCATGTCGGCTCGCTCGAGAGGATCGGTGGTGTGCAGGCTGACATGCAGCGGAGAGAGGCCCTCGGTCAGGACTCGCTCGAGATCCATCTCAGTGAAGCGGGTCAGCGTCGTGAAGTTCCCGTAGAGAAAGGAGAGTCGGTAGTCGTCATCCTTGAGATGCAGACTCCGACGAGTGCCCGGGGGCAGCTGGTGGATGAAGCAGAATTCACAGTGGTTGTCACAGGTCATGACCCGGTCGAAGACGGCCGAATGGACCTCGAGACCGAGCGTCTCGCCGGGGGCCTTCATCACGGTGATCTGGTGGTGGATGCCGCCACGAAGGATCTCAAGCTCAGGGTCGGCCTCGTCAACGAGCCACCGATACTCAAGGACATCACTGGGAACCCTGCCATCGATCGAGACAATGACATCACCGACCTCAATCCCGGCGCGCTCGGCTGCGCTGCCGGAGGTGATCGCAGTGACGTGGGCACCGGGAGGGGCCTCGGTGAGACTGGCGGGGGGCACGGCCCCAACGCTACCTGCCTTCGCCTGCGGGAGCCCTACTGGTGGCCACTAGCCTTGCGGTGTGGATCCTGTTTCCGACACGCTCGACTCTGGTGTCGAGAAGGTCCTTTTGGCCGCGCCTCGGGGGTTCTGCGCCGGTGTGGAGATGGCCATCAAGGCACTGGCATGGATGGTCCGGGCGTTCGAACCGCCCGTCTACTGCTACCACGAGATCGTTCACAACCAGTTGGTTGTCGAGCGCTTCCGTCAACGAGGTGTCGTCTTCGTCAACGACGTCGGAGAGGTCCCACCGGGCCGCCCCGTCATGCTTTCGGCCCACGGCTCGGCGCCCGAGGTTGTTGCTGAGGCCCGGCGACGTGCCTCCTATGTGGTCGATGCAGTGTGCCCCCTCGTGACCAAGGTGCATCACGAGGTCAAGGTCCGTGCCGGCAAGGGCTACCGCATTGTGTACGTGGGGCATGAGGGACACGAGGAGGCCGTCGGCACCATGGCGGTCGCTCCCGACGCCATCGACCGGGTGGAGTCAGTCGACGAGGTCCTCGCCCTGGCCGATCCCGAGCAGCCCGTGGCCCTGTTGGCGCAAACGACGCTCTCGCACCGCGATTGGGCCGACGTCGCCGACGCAGTGACGGGTCGGTTCCCTGACGTGTGGACTCCCGGCCGGTCTGACCTCTGCTTTGCCACTACCAACCGTCAGGCGGCGCTCATGGACATCGCTCCCCGCTGTGACGTGGTCGTCGTGATCGGCTCGGTGAACTCGTCCAACACCCGAGCTCTGGAGCGTCTGGCTGCCGGTGCGGGATGTCCGCGAGTGCTGCGGATCAACAGCGCCGATGAGCTCCCCGACGACATCACCGGTGTGGTCGGGGTGACGGCAGGTGCATCAGCGCCTGAAGAACTCGTCGACTCCGTCATCAGGCGACTGGCGCCACGTCGAGGGGTTGAGGAAGTCCGGGTCACAGAGGAGGACGAGTACTTCCCGCCCCCGCGAGAGATGCGGGATCTGTTGGCGGCCGTAGGCAGCCTCGGAGCCTTCGCCCTCGGTGGCACGGCGTCATCTGCTGGTCTGACTGACGATCGGAATCTCAGCGCCAGTGATGTCCTCGCCGACCTCTAGGGCGCAGAGGAGTTGCTCTCTCCCACAACGTTCGGTGTGCCGGCAAGTATCTGCGCCTCGTCAAACAGCACCTGTATTGCCCGGGCCAATTCATCGGTCATCTCCGTGACCGCCCGTCGTGGAACTCGACCACGCTCACCGGTGTCCGGAGGGTAGATCGGCGGCCCCACCACGATGGTGAGCCGCTTGGGATAGACCATTTTCGCGCCTTTCGGCATCGCTGCTTCGGACCCACCAATACCGACGGGGACGATGGGAGCACCAGTTCGACATGCCAGGTAGGCCGCCCCTTGGAAGAGGGGCTGGACGGTTGGGCCGAACTGTCGGGTGCCCTCGGGAAAGAGTACGAGCGGCTCACCCCGATCGAGAACCTCCCGTCCCGCTCGCAATGCATCACGGTCGGCACTCCCCCGCTGGACAGGGAAGCCGCCGGCCGTCGTAAAGAACCAGCCTCCGAACCGGGTCTTCCACAGGGACTCCTTGCCCATGTAGCGCATCCGACGACGCGTCACGGCGGCGATGACTGGAGTGTCGAGATTGGAGCGGTGAATGGGAGACAGGATGAAAGGCCCCGTGGCCGGAACGTTGGATGCCCCCACCACCTTGACGCGGAAGTAGGTCCGGGCGATGAAGACCACGACGGAACGCACGAGGCGGTAGAAGAACCGCTGTGTGACGCTCATGACCTCCCCCCGCTCATGGCCTTCAGGAATCTGGACGTCAACCCGCGCTGCGTCGACCCGAGCCTGGGTACTGCGAGGTTCCTCAGGGCTGTCGGGCATCTGCCAGCTCCACGATCCGGTCGACGATCTCGTCAATGCCCAACTCACTCGTATCAACGACGACGGCATCGTTGGGAATGCTGAGTGGAGAGTCATCCCGGCCTTGGTCGAGGGCGTCCCGACGGGCCAGATCCGCAGCCACGGTCTCATAGGAGAGGTCGGTCACCTCGCGGGATCGCCGCGCCGCCCGGACCTCGGGACGGGCGTCGAGGTACACCTTGAGGTCCGCATCAGGGAACACCACGGTACCGATGTCACGCCCTTCGAGAACCCCGCCGCCGGACTGCTCGACCCAACGCCGTTGGCGCTCGCGCAACTCAGCTCGCACCGCAGGGTTTGCAGCCACGACACTGACGGCGCGGGTCACCTCCGGCCCTCGAATCTCGATGGTGGCATCGAAACCGTCAACATGCACGGAGCCGTCGGTCTCCATGTCAAGCCGGATGGCCCGAGCGACGGCTCCGACCCGGTCATCATCGGCGGGGTCAATGGCGTGGCGCAGGGCTGCGAAAGCCACGGAGCGGTACATGGCCCCGGTGTCGAGGTAGGCCAGACCGAGACGGGAGGCCACGCCACGGGCCACAGTCGACTTGCCCGAACCGGCTGGGCCATCGATGGCAATCACGGTCACAGTGGCGACCTTACCCACCGGATCGGGCCCCACGACGGAGCCCCTCTACGACGTCGAAGAAGCCAGGGAAAGTCTTGGCGACACAGCCGGGGTCGCCGATGGTGATTCCCGGTGCGGCCGTCCCGATCACGGTGAAGGCCATGGCCATGCGGTGGTCGTCGTACGTTCGCACACACGCGGGCTGCGGCTCGCCCGGGTGAACCACGAAACCGTCGTCAGTCTCCTCCGCCCCGATACCCAGGCGCTGCAGTTCGGTCACCACGGAACCAATGCGGTCAGTCTCCTTGTGACGGATGAATCCCACACCTCGTACCGTTGTCGGCCGGTCAGCAAAGACAGCCACAGCGGCAAGCGTGGGCACGGCGTCGGAGAGGTCCGCCATATTGACGTCGATGCCCTGCAGGTGCTGGCCGAGGGGTGGTCCCGACACGATGAGCCAGTCCTCACCCCACGTGACCTGGGCGCCCATCGACTCGAGGATGTCAGCGAACCTGATGTCTCCCTGCATGCTCGCCTTCCCGACGCCCTCAATTCGGACATCGCCCCCTGAGATGGCGGCGATCGCCATGAAATAGGTGGCAGCTGAGGCATCGGCCTCAATGGCGAACGACCTCGCCCGGTATCCGCCCGCCTTCACGACGAGCCGGTTGATGGCTGTGTCGAAGACAACCTCGGCTCCGAACGCCCTCATCACTTCTGCGGTCATGGCGACATAAGGAGCGGAAACGAGATCGCCACGAACGGCAATATCGAGTCCATCTGCCATGCACACCCCGGCCATCGCCAGACCGGAAAGGAACTGGCTCGACGTGTCCCCACGGACATTGAGGTGGCCGCCTCGGACCGGACCACCCGAGATGGTTACCGGCAGGTGAGACCCATCGCCGTCGACGGCGACGCCAAGTTCAGCGAGCGCCGTGTATCCATCACCCATGGGCCGGGCCCGAAGGGGTGGCTCACCGTCGATCCGAAAGGGACCGCTCCCCAAGGCCACCATGGCCATCATGAATCGCGAGGTCGTCCCCGACAGCCGGGCATCGAGGGCGGCCACGGTCCCACCGGCGGGAAGAGAACCGTCGATGCCGGTGACGATGATCCGATCGGCTTGGCGATTCCAGTCCACACTGACGCCGAGCCGCTGGAGACACTCGACCATGGCTTCGGTGTCGTCAGCGTCAAGCGCGCCCGACAGTTCACTTGTTCCACTGGCCAAAGCGGCCACCATGAGCGCCCGATTCGTCATGCTCTTCGAACCCGGAGGCCGGACCGTGGCATGAACAGGGCCAACCAGAGGTTCAATAACCAGGGTTTCGGTAGTGGGCTCGTTGCGTTGGGTCACCGTCCTCCCCTCATGCGAGCGGCACGACCGCTACCGGAGTGCCCGCCTGCTCGAGCGCCTCAACGAGGGTCTCTGCCGGTCCGGCTTCAACGATCAGGACGAGAACGCCGCCATCACCCTCAACGCTGTGGGCGATCTCAACGTCGGCGACTGACACCCCGAGCTCGGCGGCCTGCAGCAGGATGTTGACCAGCGCCCCCGCCTCGTCGCGAATGGGCATACGAAGCTCCACCAGGTCGTTGGCGCCCTCCAGCCGGGAGGGCAGACTCTTGCGAGCGGTGCGGGCCGCCTGTAGGCGTCGCAGAAGGCCATCCCGATCGCCCTCAGCCACGATGGTCCGAACCGACGACAACTCGCCGATTAACTGGTCAAGGCTGCGGACGATGGCCGAACGGTTCTCAAAGCACACATCGGGCCAGATGGCGGGGTGCCCGGAGGCGACTCTGGTCATGTCACGAAAACCCCCGGCTGCAAGCCGGAGCAGGGCCCGGTGCTCAACGGCTTGGTCGTCGGCAAGGGTCATCAGGGTGGCTGCCGTCAGATGCGGAACATGGGAGACGACCGCCACCATGCGATCGTGCTCCTCGGGAGGAAGAACGACCACCTCCGCCCCGAGGGTGGACACCACCGATCGCACGAGAGCAAAAGCTTCATCGTCAGTCGATGCCACAGGGGTGAGGACCCAGGCCGCTCCGTTGAAGAGATCGGGTCGGGCCCCGTCCACGCCATCGCGTTCGGATCCAGCCATGGGGTGACCACCCACGAAACGCGCCTCGGCCATGAGACCGGTCAGAGACGCCTTGACCCCGGCGACGTCGGTCACGACACCAGATGAAGCCGCCAGAGCCCGCCGTGCCTCGACCTCCACGGACTCGATGGGGGTGGCGATGAACGTGATCTCGCAGTCGGTGCCTTCAGCTATCTCGTCGATGGCCCCCGCCCGAAGGGCAGCATCAAGGGTGGCGGCGTCACGGTCGGTGCCGGTGACGAACCAACCTTGGGCCCGCAGCGCCAAGCCGATGGAGGCGCCGATGAGTCCGGTACCGACGACGGCCGCCCGGCGCCCGGCTTCTCCCCCGCTTCGGGCAGCCATCAGTCCGGTAGGTCGTCGCGCAGGCCGACCGCCCCATGGAGGTAGACGTGACGCAAAGAGGCCCGGTCGAGGTCGGACTCAAGATGGACGAGAACCCTGATGCATCTCGGCATCGCACCCTCGATGTCGAGCTCCCGTGCACACAACAGCGGCACATCCCCGAGGCCGAACTCGCGTGCGCCGGCAGCGGGGAACGCGGCATGGAGGTCATCGGTAGCGGTGAAGAGCAGGCTCACGAGATCGTCGTGAGCCACCCCGTTGCGTTCAAACATCTCGCCAAGCAGCTCAACGACAGCGGCATGGATCGCTGCCTTGCTATCGGCGTCAACAGTGGTTGCTCCTCGGAGGGCTCGGACGGGCACCTCCTGATGCTACCGAGCGGCGACGGGGCCATCCGACCGGGTTCAATCCCCGGCCGTCCCAGTACTCGCCCGTTCGAGAGCCCGGACCTCATCAGTGCTCAGATCGCGCCATGCTCCCGGCTTGAGTCGGCGATCGGTGAGGGGCCCGATACGGGTCCGCACCAGACGCCGGACAGGGTGCCCAATCGATTCACACATCCTTCGGACCTGACGATTGCGACCCTCATGGATGGTCAACCTGAGGAGATCCGGCCCGACGAGGGCGACGCGTGCTGGCGCCGTGACGCCATCGTCGAGGGTGACTCCCTCACGCAACAAACGGAGTGATCCCCGGCTTGGGTGCCCATCCACCCACACCAGGTATTCCTTGTCGACACCGAATGACGGGTGCGTGAGTCGGTAGGTGAGATCGCCATCATTGGTGAGAATGATGAGGCCTTCGGTGTCGGCGTCGAGGCGCCCGACAGGAAAGAGGCGTGAGTCACCATCGACGAGGCTGACGACGGTCGGCCGTCCCTCCGGATCGGCTGCCGTCGACACCACCCCCACTGGCTTGTGCACGAGGACATACCGCAGCCCGGGCGCCACACCGATCCGCACCCCGTCGACGACAACCTCATCGACATCGGGGACGACTCGCCGACCGAGGATGGCCGGTTCCCCATTGACGAGAACTCTGCCCTCCTCGATGAGGATCTCGCAGTGGCGACGACTACCGAGCCCTGCCCGGGCGAGAACTTTCTGCAGCCGCTCGCCGCCACCGCGCCCAGCGGCGGAGTCGTCAACCAAAATCGCGGCGCTCCGAGGTGGGCCCAGCGTCGACATCGGGGTCTGACGACGGTGGTGCCTCGGCGCTCTCCGCGCTCGAAGATGGGCCTAGGTCAACATGGGGGCGAAGTCCCTCTTCCAACTGCTCGACCACCGAAGCGTCCGGCACAAACTCGGCCACCGGTGGCAAATCAGCCACCGAGGCCAGGCCCAGTTTCTCAAGGAAAGCCGGCGTGGTACCGAACAGCACTGCTTGGCCCGGACCGGGATCGCGACCCACCTCCACGATGTAGTCCCGACCCTCCAGCGTTCTGATCACCCCGTCGACGTTCACCCCGCGTATGGCGGCGACCTGGGCGCGAGAGATGGGTTGTTTGTAGGCAATGATCGCAAGAGTCTCAAGGGCCGCCGCCGAGAGACGCGCTCCCTGCCCCTCGAGTACGAAACGTTCGATGAAAGGAGCGAGATCGGGATGCGACTGGAAGCGCCACCCCCCGGCCACCTCAACCATCACGAAGCCCCGCTCCGTCTGCGCCAGAGATGCTGCCACCGATTCACAGATCTCTTGTGTCTCCTCGGGGGTCCGCCCGACGAGTCCGGCGAGCACCGACACGGGAACGGGCTCAGTGGCCACCATCAGGACGGCCTCCACGACACGGGCCGGCTCATGGATCTGGTCGATGGGGGTGCTCACTGTGCTCCTTGGTCGTCCTGGAATCAGCCGTCGTAGGCGTCGACAAGATCGAGATCGGCACTGCCGCCACTGGTACCTGTCCACACAATCTGGATGTCTCCGTAGGCTTCAGGTTGTGCCAGATCGATGAGACCCTGTTTGAACAGCTCGAGCAACGCCAGGAACCGGACGACAACCTCGAGACGCTCAACCAGATCAGCTGTCAACGCCCGGAAGCCAATTCGCCCCACCCTCGGGAGTTCATCAGCGAGCTCGATCACCGCCTCTGACACGCTCGCCCGCACCATGTGGAGGTGGCTGATGTCCACAGTGGGGATCGGTCGCGGGGTCATGGCCCGCTGCATGGCGGCGGCGAGGTCGGCGGCTGTTACGCCTTCGAGCAGGTCCGGCACCAGACCGATGAACCGATCCTCCAGCCCTGCACGTCGAGGCACCGACCGACGGGCGTCCTCGGAGAGGGCCTCAAAGGCCCGGGCTGCATCCTTGAAGGTCTTGCATTCGAGAAGCCGTGCGAGCAGAAGATCCCGCTCTTCCCAGCGGCCCAGTTCGTCGTCGAGATCAGGATCGGGATCGCCCGGAAGGAGGCGTCGGGCCTTCAGTTCGACCAGCGTGGCGGCGATGAGCAGGAACTCGGTGGCGACCTCGAGATCGAGGTCCTCCATCCGGTCCAGTTCGACGAGGAAGGCGTCAACAATCTCGGTGAGCGAGACCTCGTAGAGGTTGACCTGATCACGGAGGATCAGGTGGAGCAGGAGGTCGAATGGCCCCTCGAACACAGGTGTCTGCACCTCGTAACCCACGGCTCCCACCATAGAGGGCCAACCGGGGCTTGC
>JALRFT010000095.1 GCA_023261915.1 Acidimicrobiales bacterium
GATGATCCGTTTGAGGTCGGTGACCACCAGGGCGATCGTCCCGGCGACCAGCAGGGTGACCAGGCCGACGATCGCGGCAACGTCGGCGGCCGAGGGGGCGAGTTCGAAGAGCGGCCAGGAACGGGCCACCAGGTAGACGCCGGCCGTGACCATGGTGGCGGCGTGGATCAGGGCCGAGACCGGGGTGGGGCCAGCCATGGCGTCCGGCAGCCACGTGTGGAGGGGAACTTGGCCCGACTTCGATGTCACACCGGCGAACAGGCACAAGGCCCCGACGAGCAGCAGCGTCGAATTCGCTGCCCCTGACAGGGCGTATTCATTGATGTGGAAGACATTGAAACTCGTCGCCCCGGCGGCAAAGAAGGTGACGATGATGCCGATGATCAGTCCTGTGTCACCCACACGGTTTGTGATGAACGCCTTCAACGCCGCGTCGGAGTTCTTCTTCTCCTCCCACCAGTGGCCGATGAGGGCGAACGAACACAGGCCCACGAGTTCCCAGCCCATGAGCATCTGCAGCGTGTTCGACGACAACACGTAGAACAGCATCGAGGCCGTGAACAGGCTCAGGAAGGCGTAGTAGTGGGTGTAGCGGATGTCGCCGTGGACGTACTCACGGGAGTAGACGTGCACCAACAGCGAGATCCCGGTGACGACGAAGAGCATCATCACCGACAGGCCGTCGACGAGGAAACCGAACTCGAAACTGAAGTCCCCGATGGTGAACCACGTCACGGCGCACACGACCGGCACGGTGACCGTTGCTTCTTCCTCCGCCGTCGCTACTGCGGGAGCGGCGCTCTCACCCTCGGCGAGTCCCACCGGGGCGATGGCCCCTTCCTCGGTGGCGTAGCCGGTCTCACCCGGCTGTTCGCCGGCCGCCGGATTCGGGCGGTACTGCTCATCACCACAGGCTACGACCGAGCCACCGTCAGGGCCCTCGACCCGGTTCACCCACCCGAACACGATCACGAGCGAGAGCAGGAAGCAGAGGCCCACGGCAACGATGCCCACACCGGACTTGGCCTTCTCGGGCATCCGCTTGCCGAACAGCAGGATCACGAGGAACGACACGACCATGATGGCGGGCAGCAGCCAAGCACGGGTCAGCATCTCGGTGGCGAAGTCCATCTCGGTGTCCCGTCAGCCCTTCAGTTGATCGACAGCGTCAATGTCGATGGATCGGCGATTACGGAACAACATCAGCACGATGGCAAGACCCACCCCGACCTCGGCGGCAGCCACGGCGATGATGAACAGGGCAAAGGCCTGCCCGGTGGCGTCGGAGAGATAGGTGCCAAAGGCGATCAGGTTGATATTCACGGCATTGAGGATCAGCTCAATCGACATCAGCACCATCACACCGTTGCGACGGGTGAGGACGCCGTAGACCCCGATGCAGAAGAGTACGGCGGCGAGAAGCAGGAACTGGTTGAGCAGCATCAGTCCCTCCTCGCCAACACGATGGCGCCGGTGAGCGCCGCCAACAGGAGCACGGACACGACCTCGAAGGGAATGAGGTAGGTCAGAAACAAGGAGTCGGCAACCTGGGCCGTGGTCTGACCCAGTTCGGCAGTGCTCCGACCGACCACCTCGAGCTCGGTGGACCCGAAGTACCCCCACAGTGAGTAGGCCATGAGGCCGAACATGGCCACGGCGATCACCAGTGCCGGGATCCGCATCCGCTCGTTGACCGTCTCCCCCTCACCAAGGCGGGCCCGGGTCAGCATGATGCCGAACAGGAACAGCACGACGATGGCGCCGATGTAGACCAACACCTGCACGATCGCAGTGAACTCGGCCGCGAGAAGGATGTAGAGCCCAGCGATCCCGGCGAGCACCACGACCAGCCACAGAGCGGCGTGGACGACGTTCTCGGTCGTCACCAGGCGCACACCGGCCACCACCACTCCGAGGGCGATGATGGCGAAGGCGATGTTCTGAGCCACGAGGACTTCAGTGACGGCGAGGACGCTCATCGGGGCACCTTCTTGCCCTTGGCCTCGCTACCCGCCTCGTACGCCTCGAAGTCCGGGACGGTCTCCATCCACTCGCCCAACCGCTCTTTCTCGTGGAGCAGGTCCGCGATGCTGACCTCGGAGAATTCGTACTCGGGGCTCCAGAACAGGGCCTCGAAGGGGCAGACCTCGACGCAGATGCCGCAGTACATGCACAGTGAGTAGTCAATGGCGAAACGGTCCAACTGGTTGACCTGACGGGGCTTGCCCCCCGCCCGGCGGGGCGGAGCCAGCGTCTTGTGGGCCTCGATGTAGATGCACCAGTCGGGGCACTCACGGGAACACAGCATGCACGCCGTGCAGTTCTCCTCGTGCAGGGCAATCACGCCACGCGCCCGCGGTGACGGCTCTTCCTTCTCGTGGGGATACTGCACGGTGGCCGGACCCCCCGAAGGCTTGAGGGTCTCGACCATGGTGCGGAACGTCACGCCGAGGCCTTTGACCATGCCGGGAACCTTGGGCATCAGACCACCTCCTCGAAACGCAGTGTGCACCGGCTCACAGCACGACCACCAGGATGCCGGTGATGGTGATGTTGGCGAGCGCCAGGGGAATCAGGTACTTCCATGCGAACCGCTGCAACTGATCCTCGCGGAAACGGGGGTAGGTGAAGCGGAACCAGAAGATGAGGAAGGCCACCACCATGATCTTGACGAACAGGGCAATGGGTCCGACGACGTTGGCCAACGCCGAGTTGGGATCCACTCCGGGAACCCACCAGCCACCGAGGAAGAGGGTGGCAGCGATGGCGGCGAAGGCGAAGGCGGTGGCGAACTCGCCGAGGAAGAAGAACAGGAACCGGAAACCCGTGTACTCGACGTGGAACCCACCGACCACCTCCGACTCGGCCACCGGCATGTCGAATGGCGGCTGGGTCAGCTCGGCCTGGATGGCGGCCATGAAGATGAAGAACGCCAGGACCTGAGTGATGACGAACGGCAGGCCGAGCCCACCGAAACCAAACATCGAACCATCGGCCTGGGCCCAGACGATGTCCTGCATCGACAGTGAGCCCGCCTGAATGACGACCCCCATGACGGCGAGGATCAAGGGCAGCTCGTAAGCGATCAACTGCCCACCGGCGCGCAGGCCGCCCATGAGGGCGTACTTGTTCGACGACGCCCAGCCGGCCATGAGCACGCCGACCACCGAGAGCGACGACACGGCCATGGCGAAAAAGATGCCGGTGGGAAGGTTCTCGATGACCAGATCGGGCCCCGCCGGGAGGATCACGTAGGTCAGGAACGTGCTGGCCAGCACCACGACCGGCGCAGCCTTGAACACGAAACGGTCGGCCCGGTCAGGAATGATGTCTTCCTTCTGGAGGAACTTCAGCCCGTCGGCCGCCAACTGCAGGAGCCCCCGGGGACCGGCCTCTTGGGGGCCCATCCGGCTCTGCATCCACGACATCATCTTGAACAGGAAGACGATGCCGAGAATCAGCGCCGTCGTCGGGATCAGCACGGCCGCAACGAGAACCTTGATGAGGGTCTGCTGCCAGTACGCAAGCTCGATGGCGAAGATCAGTCCGCTCACCGGTCAATGTCTCCGAGAATGAAGTAGAGCGAGGCGAGGATCGTGATGACGTCGGGAACGAAGACCCCGCGGGTCACCCACGGGACCACTGAGATGTTGTTGAACGAGGCCGAACGGATCTTGACCCGGAACGGCACGAGATCACCCTTGGACACCACGTAGTAGCCCATCTCGCCGAGGGGATTCTCGGTGGCGACCCACGCCTCGCCTTCGGGCACCTTGATGATGCGGGGCACCTTCGCCATGATCGGACCGGCAGGGATCGAGTCGAGGAGCTGGTCCACGATGTGGGTCGACTCGCGGACCTCCTGCAACCGAATCCAGGTGCGGGCGTAGGAGTCACCGTCAGGGTGCGTCCACACCTTCCAGTCGGCGAGGTCGTAGGACAGCCCCGGCGGACAGGCGTCACGACGGAGGTCCCAGTCGACGCCGGTGGCCCGCAGGTTGGCACCCGACATGCCGTAGCTGGTGGCGATATCGGTCGGAATGACGCCGATACCTCGAGTGCGGGCCTGGAAGATCTCGTTGCCGAGCACCAGTTCCTCGAACTCGTCGCACAGGCGGCGCATCCGTTCCATGGCGAGGTGGGTCTCGGCGATCCAGCCCTTGGGGAGATCGTCCTTGAGGCCGCCGATACGGTCGAAGTTGGGGTGGAACCGTCCACCGGTCGCCGCCTCGATCTGGTTGAGGACGAACTCGCGGTCCCGGAAGGCGTAGAAGCCGATGGTGATGCCACCAAGCTGAATGCCGAGGTCGCCGAGGAACAGCGAGATGTTCCCCAGTCGGGACAGTTCAAAGAGAATGGTCCGGATCACCTGCGCCCGTGGCGGCGCCTCGACGTCCATCAACTTCTCGGCCGCAAGGATGAAGGGCACCTCGTTGGCGAAACTTCCCAGCCAGTCGATCCGGTTGATGAGGGTGGTCACCTGCGGGTAGGTGCGGACCTCACACAGCTTCTCGTAGCCGCGATGCATGTAGCCGGGGATCGGTTCGCACCGGACAACCTGCTCACCATCGAGCTGGGCGACGATGCGCAATGTGCCGTGGGTGGCGGGGTGCTGGGGACCCATGTTCAGGGTCATCCCGTCCTCGGTCTCAAACTGCAGATTCACCCGGGCGTCGGCCGCCTGGGCCGCCACGTAGGCCATCTTCTGGGAGTCAGTGACGGTCACGACGCACCTGCCTCATCGCCGTCGGCTTCCTCGTCGGCGCCGGGCATCGGCTCGACGTCGACGATGCCGGGCCACGGCTTGACCCTCCGGGCCAGAAGCGGGAAGTCCTTGCGGAGCGGGTTCCCCTCGAAGGCTCCCGGGAGGTAGAGGTGCACGAGGTTGCGGTTCCCGGTGAACGAGATTCCGAACATCTCCCACGTCTCTCGTTCGTGCCATTCAGCCCCGAGGAACGTCCCTGTCCACGTGGGGGCGGAGAGGTCCTCATCGGGGAGATCAGCCTTGAACGTCACACCGATGTGCTCGTCAATGTCGAACAGGCGCGCCAGGAGCTGGAACCTCGTGTCGCCACCGGCGTAGCCGGTGACGATGGGGGCGGGCTCACTGGAGGACGCACCAGCATCGAGATCCTCTTGGGCGTCCATATCCCGACCGAATGGCGACGGGAGCCAGTCGATGGCTGACAGGAAGTCGAAGAAGCGAAGGCCAAGCCGATTGCGAGACGCCTCGGCGACCTCAGCCCATGCCTCACGGTTCACCCGCACCCAGAGGTCGTCACCCGGACGGATGTGAGTCTCGACCACGGCGTCGCCGAGCACGGTGGTCAGGCGCTCCGCAAGGGCCTCACGACGCTCGTCACGAACGGCCTCGACGACGTCCTCGGACGACTCGGTGGTGGGAGTGTCAGCCGACGACAATCGGATCACCCTTCCAGCGGTCAGCCATGTCCTCACGACCGATGCGCTCCTGCAACAAGACGATGCCCTCGAGCAGCGCCTCCGGCCGGGGAGGACACCCGGGCACGTAAACGTCGACGGGGATGATCTGGTCGACGCCCTTGGTGACCGAATACGAGTCCCAGTAGGGACCACCGCAGTTGGCACACGATCCCATTGAGATGACGTACTTGGGATCGGGCATCTGGTCGTAGAGGCGCTTGACCGCCGGAGCCATCTTGTCGGTCACCGTGCCGGAGATGACGACGAGGTCCGCCTGACGAGGGCTGGCGGGGAACGGGATGACCCCGAGGCGCATCACGTCATAGCGGGGCGAAGCGAACGCCGAACCCATCTCAATGGCGCAGCAGGCCAGACCCCACTGGTACACCCACAGCGAGTACTTGCGGCTCAGGCTGAGCAACTGGGTCAGGGGCTTGGGGAGCTTGCCGCTCTCGACGAGGCCCATCAGTGCCTCCCCCGACCCGACACGGCACCTGTCACATCCACCGCAGCACCTTCTTCCGCCAGGCGTACACGAGACCCAGAGCCAGCACTGCAATGAACAGCAGCATCTTGACGAGGCCGTAGGAACCATAGGGGGCGAGGACCTCAAAGACGTTGCCCGAGGAATCAACGAGCTCTGTCTCGCCATCGAGGCGGGTGGCCCACGGGAAGATGAACACCGCCTCCACGTCAAAGATCACGAAGAGCAAGGCGAAGATGTAATACCGGACCTGCGTCTGAGGCCACGCTTCACCCACCGGGTCCACGCCGGACTCGTAGGTGAGGTACTTGCCCGGCTGGGGACGATTCGGTCGGATGAACGAGCCGACGCCGAGCAGGGTGGCCACCATCCCGAGGGCCAGCAGGCCAAAGATGGCGACCGTCAGGTAACTACGTACGAAGTCCGAGTAGGACTCGCCGGCCGTCGTCACCGACAACAACGGGGAGATGTCGGTCAGCAGCATCGGGTCTCGACACTAGTGAATTCGTGGATAGCCCGGGAAATCTCTGCGGGTGCCATCACGGGTTCCCACCCGAGGTCGACGGGAGACTTCCAGGATCGGTGGTGAGCGACTCCTGACCGGCCCCACCATCGAGGAGGTTGAGCAGGTCCGCCGGCAGTTCGCTCCCTTGAGCGGCCGGCGGCTGCACGACCGCCGGCGGAGCCTCGTCGACCACCGAAGTCAGCGGTCCGGGGGTGATACCGATGAACAGGGTCACCGCCACACACAACACGAGAGCGACGCCAGTGGTCGCCGGGATCCGGATGCCGGGCTTGGGGGTCTGTTCCCCCGGGGCCACGAACCACATGGCAACGACGAGTCGGAGATAGAGATACGCCGCGATCACTGCGGACAACATCGCCACCACGGCCAGCCACGCCGACTGGGTATCCACCGCAGCGATCACCGCATAGAACTTGGCGTAGAACCCCGAGGTGAACGGCACACCCGCCTGGGCGAGCAACAAGATGGTGAAGGTTCCCGCCAGCGCTGGCGCCACTCGGCCCAGACCCCGGTAGGAATCGAGCGAGTGCATGGCGTCACCTGACCGACCCACGATGCTGACCACGGCGAACGAGCCGATGACGAGGAACGTGTACACGACGAGGTACACGAGAACGGCCCGGTTGCCCGTCTCGTTGGCCGCTTCGACACCCAAGAGGATGAAACCGGCATGGCTGATCGAGGAGTAGGCGAGCAACCGCTTCACGTTGGTCTGGACCAGTGCCACAAGGGCACCGCCGACGAGGGAGAGCACCGCCAGGATCTGCAGGACGGGTCGCCAGTCGGCGGCAAAGGTCCCGAAACCAACCACGAGCACGCGAACCATGCCGGCGAACGCCGCCACCTTGACGACACTGGCCATGAATGCCACTGACGAGGTGGGGGCACCGTCATAGACGTCGGGACTCCATGAGTGGAAGGGAACGGCAGCCACCTTGAACGCCAGACCGGCGACCATGAGCGCCACCCCCAACAACACCAACACCGATGACGATCCCAGCAGCAGGTTGCCGGCGAGGAAGTTGGTGATGTTGACGAGCGAGGTGGAACCCGTTCCGCCGTAGACGAGGGCGATCCCGTACAGGAAAAACGCCGAGGAGAACGCCCCGAGAACGAAGTACTTGAGCCCCGCCTCCTGGGACTGCACCCGACGCAGGTTCATCGCTGCCAGTACGTACACCGCCAGCGACAGAACCTCGAGACCGAGGAACAACACGATGAGGTCGTTCGCCCCGGCCATGACGATCGCACCGGTGGCCGACAGGATCATGAGGGCCGGGCCCTCCACGTGACGTTCCCCGTCACGTTCCGACGTGCCCGCCATCACGAGGGCGCATACGGGAACAGCCAGACAGATCAACATGGTCAACAGCACACTGAAGCCGTCGACACCGAACGCCCCGCCCACGGTCGAGAACGCCCCGGCGGGAGTGTTCTCGGGGTTCCACCACAGCACCCGGCGATCCCAGCCCTGCACCTGGGCCCAGAGAGGAATGGCGGTGGCAAAGGCAATGAGACCGGTCATCACGGTCCACCACGTGAAGAACGGAGTGCCGACCCGCCGGCCCAGCAAGGAAGCGAACGTCAACAGCAGCAGGCCCCCTAGGGCCATGACGGCCAGCGGAATCATCGCCGGCCAGCTCACCACCGGGGCGACGATCTGCTCGGTGAGCAGCGGAGTCTGGGCGAACATTGACACGGCCGTCACTCCCCTCCCTCACCGCGGGACTCGCCTGCGGCCACCGGCTGGAGTTCGGATCCGTCCTGGGTGCCGGGGGATTCAAACCCGGGAACCTGCTGTTCGATGTGTTCCACGAGCAGCTGCACCGAGGGCTCGATGCGCTCAAGAATCGGCTTGGGGTACAGACCGATGAAGAACACGAGGCCGATGAGGGGCACCAGCGGCAGGAACTCGGCCAGCTTGATGTCTTTGAATGACCGGTTGGCTTCCGACGGCTCACCGTGGAACACCCGCTGATAGGCCCACAACATGTACAGCGCGGCGAGGATGACACCGACGGCGGCCACCACGGCCCACCAGCGGTGGGCGAGGAACGTCCCGAGCAGTACGAGGAACTCGCCGACGAACCCAGCAAGCCCAGGTACCCCGATGGAGGCGAGCATGAACAAGGTGAAGAGTCCGGCGAACACCGGAGCCACCTTCTGCAGCCCGGAGAGTTCCGAGATCTCGTAGGTGTGGCGACGCTTGTAGAGGTAGCCCAACAGGATGAACAGGGCCCCGGTAATGATGCCGTGGTTGATCATCTGCATGATCGAACCCTCGAGGCCTTCGATGTTGAGGGCGAAGATGCCCATCACGGCGAATCCCATGTGCGACACCGACGAGTAGGCGACGAGACGCTTCAGGTTCCGCTGCATGGCCGCCACGACAGCGCCGTAGATGATGCCGATCAGTCCGAGAGAGATGAGAGCGGGAGCAGCCCACACGGACGCCTCGGGGAACAGGTACAGGCCGTAGCGGATGAACCCGTAGGTACCGAGCTTCAACAGGACACCGGCGAGATCGACCGAACCGGCGGTGGGCGCCTCGGTGTGGGCATCAGGCAACCACGTGTGGAACGGAAACACCGGAACCTTCACGGCGAACGCCGCCACGAACCCCAGGAACAGGACTCGCTGCGCCGTCTCGGACAGCACCCCGCCCTCGGCGATACGCACGAGGTCAAAGGTGATGCCACCACCCTCCCCGGCTCCGTCCAGCACGGCAAGCGCCACGATGCACACGAGCATGAGTGCCGAACCGGCCATGGTGAACAGGAAGAACTTGTTAGCGGCGTAGACGCGCCGACCGTGGCCCCATTTGCCAATGAGGAAGTACAGCGGCACCAGCGTCAACTCGAAGGCGAGGAAGAAGAGGAAGAGATCCCCCGCGAGGAACACCCCCATACAACCCGCACCAAGGAGCGTCAGCCAGAAGTAGTAACCCTTCTCGGAGTGCTCGGGCTTCGCCGCGAACAGCGCGATCGGGAACAGGATCCCGGTCAGCACCACGAGGAACAGCGAGATGCCGTCCACCCCGAGAACAAACTTGATGTCGAGCGACTCGACCCAGGTGGTCGAGGAGACGAACTGTTGGCCCGCCACCGACGGGTCGAAGGCCACGAGCATCCACACCGACAGCGCACCAAGGAGCACGGCGGTGGCAATGGCAACGAGTCGATGTAGCTCGGCACGACCAGCCGGAATAGTGGCAATGACGAGTGCCCCGATGATGGGGAGGAAGACCAGAGCCGGAAGGATCGGGAAGCTCAGTCCCTGAGCAGCGAGGACCCCGTACATCATCCGACCACCCTCGTGAACATGAAGGCCAGGATGAGCAGCGACCCAATGCCGATGCCGAGTGCGTACCGGCGCACGTAGCCACTCTGGGTCTGACGGAGTGCCTGGCCGGCCCGGGTGGCCACGCCACCCACCCCGTTGACCGCTCCGTCGATCACCGTGCGGTCGAAACTGGCCGTCGATTCGAAGGCGTCCGTGCCGGGTCCCCCGACGAACCGGGACAAGGCCGAGTCGTAGTACCAGGCGTTGGCGAACAACGCCGGCTGGAACCGGCGGGCATCGGTCCGGCCACGCAGCCAAACCACCGCAGCGAACGCCGTACCCGCCAGCGCAACCAGGGTCGAGAACACGAGCAGACCGACAATCGTTCCGCTCGAGAGTTCAAGCTCGACCGCCCGGCCTTCGAACACCGGCTCCAACCACTTCTCGAGGTAGTGCATGCTCTTGGGGAACGGCAGGTTCAACAACCCGCCGACCACTGACAGCACAGCGAGCACCACGAGAGGCACGGTCATCAGCCACGGGGACTCATGTGGCCGGAACCCCTCAGGCACCGGATGGAACTCAACGTCGTCGACCTCGTCGAAACCGCCCTCATCGGCTGACGCCTCTTCCGCTACCGCCGCCTCGTCCTGTGCGGCAGTCGCCTCCACCATGGCCGGGGTGGGGGTGCCCAGTCGGGCGAGGTACTGCGGCCATCGCTCCTCACCGAAGAACACCATGAAGGCCTGACGGCCGATGTACACCGCGGTCAGGAACGCTGCCACCACACCAACCAGCCACAGCGCCTTGTTCTCCTGGAAGGTGTAGGTCAGCACCTCGTCCTTGCCGAAGAAGCCGCTGAATGGCGGTATGCCCGCCAGCGAGAACCATCCGGCGAGGTAGGCGAGGAAGGTGACGGGCATCAGCACCCGCAGCCCACCCATGACCCGCATGTCCTGGTTCTCGTGCATCCCGTGGATGACCGACCCGGCACAGAGGAACAGGAGGGCCTTGAAAAAGGCGTGGACGATCATGAGGAAGATGGCCGTCCAGTAGGCGCCGATGCCGACGCCCATGAACATGAAACCCAGCATCTCGACGGTGGAATAGGCGAGCACCTTCTTGATGTCGTTTTGGGCGACGGCGACCGTGGCGGCGAGCAGCGCGGTGATCGCTCCTGTCCACGCAATGAGCATGGGTACCCAGTCAGCCGACACGGCAATGACCGGGTTGATGCGCGACAGCAGGTACACCCCGGCGGTGACCATGGTGGCGGCGTGGATGAGTGCCGAAACCGGCGTGGGACCGGCCATGGCGTCCGGCAGCCAGACCGACAAGGGCAACTGGGCCGACTTGCCAATGGCCCCGATGAACAACATGACGGCGATGAAGGTGGCCGTGGTCTGGGCCAAGCCGCCCGCCTCGGGCAGGAAGTCGGAGTAGTTGAGCGAACCGAAGGTGAAGAACACCATGAAGATGCCGACCAGGAATCCCCAGTCACCGATGCGGTTGGTGACGAACGCTTTCTTGCCAGCCGTGGCATTGGCCGGTTTGGTGAACCAGAACGAGATCAGGAAGTACGAGCACGCCCCCACGCCCTCCCAGCCGAGGAAGGTCAGCAGGAGATTGTCACCGAGCACCAGCACCAACATGGAGAACACGAAGAGGTTCAGGTAGATGAAGAACTTCGAGAAGTTGGCGTCGCCATGCATGTACCCGATCGAGTACAGGTGGATCAGGGCCGAGATGCCGGTGATGAAAAGGATCATCACACCCGACAGGGGATCGAGATACAGACCGATATCGACGAGGAAGTCGCCAGCAGGAATCCACGTGAACAAGGTCTGGACGAACACGTGCTCCTCGAGGCCCACGAGTCCGAGGAACACGACACACGACACCACGAACGATGCGGCGACCATGAGCGTGGCGAGCCAACCGGCCGCCGGTTCCCCCATGCGTCGGCCCGCCAACACAAGGATGACGAACCCGAGGAGTGGCAGGGCAGGGACAAGCCAGACAAGTTCAACCATGGCGCACTCCCCCCTCAGCCCCGCAGGACCCTGATGTCATCGGCGGTGGCTCCGGGGCGACGTCTGGCCATGGCCACCACGATCCCGAGACCCACGACGACCTCAGCCGCAGCGACCACGAGCACGAAGAGAACCGTGACCTGCCCGGCCAAGTCACCCAGCATCATGCCGAATGCCACGAAGGTCAGGTTGACGGCGTTGAGCATCAACTCGACACACATCAGCATCACGAGCGGGTTCCGGCGGACCAACAGTCCGAAGGCGCCGATAGAAAAAAGAATGGCGGCGAGGACGAGGTACCCGGCGTCGATGCTCCGCATCAGTCGAACACCTCCTCGGCCTCGGGCTCCATCTCCGCAGGCGGTTCCATGGAGGCATCCTCGGTCGGGAGCGGCTCCACATCACCGGGTCGACGTGACATCACCACTGCAGCGATCACAGCGATGGTGAGCAGAACGGCCGTGATCTCAAGAGCGAACACGTAGTCGGTGAACAAGAGTCGGCCAATCTGCTCGACGTTGGACACGTCGTCGACAATGGAACCCGTCACGGCTCGGGCGCCACTGACGAGGTCTGCGCCGGCCACGGTCACTCCGGCCACGACGAGGCCGGCCACACCAGCAGCGATCACGAGCGCAATCACCCGCTGGCCGACGAGCGGCTCTTCTTCGAGGTCTTCCTCCACGTCGACCCCGAGCAGCATGATCACAAACAGGATCAGAACCACGATGGCTCCCGTGTACACGATGACCTGCACGGCAGCGAGGAACTGGGCGTTCATGTTGAGAAAGAGCACGGCCACCCCGAACAGGGTGGCGACGAGGCTGAGCGCAGCCTGAACGGGGTTGCGGAACCAGATGACGCCAAAGGCCCCGGCCAGCACGATCAGCGCGCACAGGCCGAATACGACGTACTCAACCGTGGTGGTCTCCATCACGATGACCGCCCCGACGCGCTCGAAGCATCCCGGGACTGCTGGTCGCCCTCGGGGGAGCGCACGCCGAACCCAAGTTCGCCGGACCAGCCGACCCGACCCTCATAGGAGGCGTCCCCAGCCGGCGCGGTGGCCCGAACCCAGCCCGAGGTGTGCTCCTCCTCACCGGGACGCCAGTCTTCCCACGGAAGATGCTGGGGCATTCCCTCGTCATCGACCAGCAATTCGTTCTTGGTGTAGATGGCGTCGGACCGGGACGTGAAGGAAAACTCAAAGAGCTTGGTCTCGGTGATGGCCTCGGTGGGGCAGGCCTCCACACAGAGATCACAGTGGATACAGCGCAAGTAGTTGATCTCGTAGACGTACCCGTAGCGCTCGCCCGGCGAGACAGGGTCGGTGGGCGGGTTGTCTGCTCCACGCACGTAGATGCAGCGGGCTGGGCACACGCCGGCGCACAACTCGCATCCGATGCACTTCTCCATGCCGTCCTCATACCGGTTCAGGACGTGCCGGCCGTGGAGTCGCTCCGGCTTGGGAGCCTTGGGGCCCTTACCGATCAGGTACGCGGTGGTGACGGGCCGCTGGAAGATCTGACGGAAGGTGACGGCAAAACCGCGCAGGTACCCCATCAGTCCAAGACCTCCTCGGCCCGCAGCACCGCGCCCGAGCGCACCGACTTGCGCAGCAACGCACCGCCGGCGACCAACACGACGGCCGCAATCGCACCAACCACCCAGCGGTTCCATTCCCGGGCATCGGCGACTTCCAAGGAAGCCAGCACCAGGAACCAGCCGAGCGCCAAGGGGATCAAGACTTTCCACCCAAGATCCATCAACTGGTCGTAGCGCATGCGGGGAAGCGTGGCCCGGAACCAGACGAACATGAACAGGAAGATGAAGACCTTGGCGAGGAACCAGATCACGCCCCACATCCACCCTGGGCCAAAGAACGCCGGACCCGACGGACCGCCGAGGAACAAGGTGACGAAGATCGCCGACATGGTGATCGTGTTCATGAATTCGGCCAGGAAGAACAGGGCGAACCGGATGGAGGAATACTCAGTGTGGAAACCCCCGACAAGTTCCTGTTCCGCTTCAACGAGATCGAACGGGGGACGGTTCAACTCGGCCGTGCCGGCGATCACGAAGATCACGAAAGGCACGCCCAGTGTCAGCAGGATCCCCCAGTTGGGTAGCGCACCCCAAGGCCCATCGCCCGCTTGGAAGGTCACCA
Organism: Acidimicrobiales bacterium; assembly: GCA_023261915.1. Taxonomy (GTDB): domain Bacteria; phylum Actinomycetota; class Acidimicrobiia; order Acidimicrobiales; family Acidimicrobilacustridaceae; genus M30B73. The sequence continues at coordinate 13,935 of JALRFT010000095.1, forward strand.
TTGAGTGGGTTGACAGGGTGCCGGTGACGAGCACGACGGCCGCCGCCGAGAGACCGAGCGCTGCCTCGTAGGAAACCATCTGGGCCGACGCCCGAACCGAGCCAAGCAGCGGGTACTTCGAGCCCGACGACCAGCCGGCCAACATGGCGCCGTAGACGGCGAGCGATGACATGGCGAGAATGAACAGCACCCCGATGGGGGGATCGGCCAACTGCAGATAGGTGTCACGTCCGAAGATGGTCACAACCCCGTCGTTACCTGCGTTGAAGTCACCTCCGAAGGGCACAACGGCGAACAGCAGGAAGGCCGGAACGAAGGCGAGGTAGGGGGCGAGGATGAAGATCCGCCGCTGGGACTTGTCGGGGATCACGTCCTCTTTGAAGAAGAACTTGATGCCGTCGGCGAGGGTCTGGAGGATTCCGAACGGTCCGGCGAGATTCGGCCCGATGCGGTTCTGCATGTCACTGATCAGCTTGCGCTCGAACCACACCATGAACATCGTGGCCACGAGCAGCAGAGCGAAAATGACGAGGACCTTGACGATGACGATCCCGATGGCGACGGCGTCGACATCGAAGAGAAGGGGATCGCCCGTCTGTCCGACCAACAGGGCCACCGCCGCCGGCGCGCTCATGACGATGCTCCCTGGCCGGCCCGGGACTCGACCTGCAGGACCGTGAGCGGAGCGTTGACGTCAATCAGGTCGGCGGCGCAGAGCCCGTCCTGGTTGAACCACGCACCTGCCGAACCACGAGGAACCGATGGATCGACCACGACCGGAGCCTCGATGGTCAGCGTGGGGGCGATGACGCGCACGAGATCCCCCTCGGCCACACCGAGCCGGTCGAAGTCGTACCGGTTCAGCCGCAGTGCACCGCCAACGGGAAGGTTCGCCATGGCCGGTGCGTGCTGCACCGCGGTCCCTTCGTCGTAGAGCTTTCGTCCCACAACGAGTCGCAGGGAGTACGAATGCCGGGGCAGCAACGCGTCGGAAACTGGCACGGCAAACGGCAGCAGTTGGGAGGTCGGAGTGGGTCCCGAGACCGGCACAACCACGCCGTCGGGGCTGCTCACGGCGTCAAGCGCATCGGACAGGCCAGCATGGGACGGGGCGACCGAGGAGATCTCGTCAAGGATGCTTTCGACCGAAGTGAAACCGAGGTCGGCGCCAAGAGCGTGGGCGAGATCGGAGGCAATCACCCAGTCGCTGCGGGCCGTGCCGGGGGGAGTGACTCGCTGGCTCACCGCGCTGACCCGGCCTTCGAGGTTGGTCGTGGTCCCCGAGACCTCAGCGAACCCGGCCGCCGGAAGCACCACCTTGGCCAGTGACGACGAGGCCGTGAGGAACGTGTCCGTGGCGATGATCGATTCCACTCCCGCCAGTGCCCGTCGGGCGAGATCCCGATCGGGAAAATCTGCCAACGGATCCGCTCCGACCAGCACGAGCGTCCGCAGGTGACCCTCGGCGGCGGCCTGCAACATCGCAGCAGTGTCCATCCCCGTTGCTGAGGGGAGCGCGGGCCACAGCGGGGCCAGGCGGGAGCGTCCCGCCTCGAGGGTCACACGACCGGGCAACAATCCTGGCGACAGCCCGAGGTCGATGGCCCCACGCACGTTGCCTCTCCGCAGTGCCACGAGGAACGAGACATCCGGGTGAGAGGCGAGAATCGATGCGGCCTCGACGGTCCACGCCGCCGTCTCGGCGAGCGAGGCACGGCCGAGCACAACCCGGACCGGGCCACCTTGGGCTACGAGGGCCCGCGCCGTCTCCAGCGCCGATGCATTCACCCCGCCTGCGTCGGTGCCGAGACCCGGTAATCCGACCAGCGCGCGGGCGACCTCAGCTGTCTCGCCCGGGTGGTGGATGAGCGACGCCGTGGCGATGGAGGACAGTCCGGTCGACGTCGGCGAGATTTCAATGAGTTGAACGCCGTCGTTGACCACGGCGTGGCGCAGACGCAAGAAGAGAACCGGCAGCTCTTCTTTGGTGTCAGGTCCAAGCACGATGACCGTGCCCCCCGGGGTGCACACCTCGTCGATCGTGGCCGGGGGCAGTCCCAGCACGACCTCGGCGGGGAGACCGTCACCGAGTTGGGCATCGACGTTGTCGGTACCGACTACGCCCTTGGCCAGCTTCGCCCACGCGTACGCGGCCTCATTGGTGAGGCGGGCACCGCCGATGACCCCGATGGCCTCCGGACCG
>JALRFT010000104.1 GCA_023261915.1 Acidimicrobiales bacterium
GAGGTCGCCCCCACGATGGTGATGTGCCGACGGTCGGCGGCGAGCACCTCGTCGAAAAGTCGACCTACGGGCTGGAGCGCAATGTCCTTGAAGGCGAGCGTGGGGCCATGGAACAGTTCGGCGAGCCACAACCGGTCTCCGAGCGGAACGAGCGGCACCACCTCGCCGACGTCGAAGGTGCCGTAGGCGTCGGCGAGCAGGGCAGCGAGGGAGGTCTCGTCGATGGAGGGCACCACGTAGGGCGTGAGGATCTCGGTGGCCAACTCGACGTAGGACATCGACCGCACCCGGTCGACAATGTCGGGGGCGAACGCTGGCCACGCCTCGGGGACGTACAGACCCCCGTCGTCAGCGAGCCCGGCGAGCAGCACCCCGGCGAAGTCGAGCGTGGGGGCACTCCCGCGGGTCGAGACGTAACGAAGCGGGGGCGGTGGACTCAACCCTGCTCCCCCACGAGTCGGATCACTGAACCGACCCGGCGAACCGGGTCGAGATTCTCGAGCGCCGCAACCGTCGCCCGCAGGTCCGCCTCGCGGGCGGAGTGGGTGACGAATGCCAGCGAAGCCTCGTGATCGTGACCCTCCTGCACCATTGAACTGATCGACACCCCGTTGACGCCGAACAGCCCGGCCACCGTGGCGAGCACCCCCGGTTCGTCAGCGACCTGCACCTCGACGTAGAAACCGCTCCGCAGTTCCGCCAATGGCACGAAACGGGCCGGTGCCAGCACGCCGAGACGGGCGCTCGACCCCTGCCGACGATTGGCCGCAGCGTCAATGAGGTCCCCGAGGACGGCCGAAGCCGTCGGTCCGCCACCGGCACCCGGCCCGTAGAACATGAGCTGCCCCACGGCGTCACCCTCAACGAACACGGCGTTGTAACTGAGCCGCACCGAGGCCAGCGGATGCTCACGAGGCACGAGGGCAGGATGGACTCGAACCGCCACCTGGGCATCGCCGAACGACTCAGCGATCGCCAACAACTTGATGACGTGACCGTTGGCCGAGGCGAAGGCAATGTCAGACGCTGAGATGCCCTCAATGCCTTCCGTGTGGACGTCGTCAAGGTGGACTTCGACCCCGAAGGCGAGTGTGGCCAAGATGGCAGCCTTGGCGGCGGCGTCGGCCCCACCGACGTCGGCGGTCGGATCGGCCTCCGCGTACCCGAGGCGTTGGGCGTCGGCGAGAGCGTCGGCGTAGGACACGCCCTCTTCGGTCATGCGGGTCAGGATGTAGTTCGTCGTGCCGTTGACGATGCCCATGATGCGACGGATCGGTTCGCCGAGCAGCGACTCGCGCAAGGGCCGCACGAGCGGAATACCCCCGGCCACCGCCGCTTCGAACAACAGGTCGACATTGGCGGCGGCAGCCGCAGCGTGCAGCTCCGGACCGTGGCTGGCCAGCAACGCCTTGTTGGCCGTGACCACCGGTTTGTGGGCGCCGAGGGCCGCCAGCACCAGACGACGCGCCTCATCGATGCCCCCCATGACCTCCACCACCACCTGGACCGACGGGTCATCGACAACAGCGGCGGCGTCGGTGGTGAACACGTCGGGGGCCAGCGACGGCACCCGTTGACGGGCGGCGTCGACGTCGCGCACGGCAACCCGCCGAACTTCGAGTCGCATACCGGTGCGCGCCTCGATGACGTCTGCCTCCGCCTCGAGCAGGCTCACGAGGGCTCCGCCCACGGCGGCATGATGTTTGACGGCGGCGAGGCGGCCAAGGTGCTGGAAGAGGGCGACGTCTTCGGCGAGGTCGCCTTTTTCACCGGCACTGCCCAGACTGAGACTGTGGTCACAATGTCGGCGTGT
>JALRFT010000175.1 GCA_023261915.1 Acidimicrobiales bacterium
CCGACCCGGTGTCGTCTGCTCCAGGATCCACGGGCACCATCTCGGCTGCCAACTTGGACGCCTCGGCCACAAGGCGAGCCGCCACCTCGGCAGCCTCGGGGTCAAGGAGATACTCAGGCAGGACCTTGTTGAGGACCACACCACCGAGGTTGAACGCTCGCGACGAGAGGGCCTCAATGAAGAACTCGGCTTCGGTCACCGGCGCAGGTTCCAGAGTCGACACCACGACAAAGGTGGTCCGACGATCCTCCAACAGGCGCTCCACGGCGCGGGCCCGTTCCACGAAGCCGTCGTACATGGTCTGGAAAAGGATGAAGAACTCAGCGATGTCGGCGAGGAACTGCGCACCGAGAATTGCGTCGGCCACACGATAGAAGGGCTTTGACGCCGCACTGATAAGGCGGTTGCGATACGGAGCAATGAGCCAGCGCAACAGGCGACTCGAGAAGAAGTCCGCCATGCGCTCGGGCGCCTCAAGGAAGTCGAGGGCGTTCCGGGTCGGTGGGGTATCGACGATGATCAGGTCGTAACGACCCGAAGCATGGATCTCATAGAGCCGTTCCATGGCGATGTAGTCGTGACTCTGCACGAACTTCCCGGTGACGTTCTGATAGAGCGGGTTGGCGAGGATGGCGTCACGGGTCTCAGCATCGGGAGCGTGGAGTCGCACCAACGCATCCCAACTCTCCTTGGTGTCGAGCATCGCTGCCCACAGCTCGCCGCGGGGCTCGACACCGGCAGCATGGAACAGGGCGTCATCGACGCGCACCTCGACGTTGCCGAACCGTTCGAGTCCGAGGGCGTTGGCCAGTCGGCGGGCCGGATCGACGGTGAGCACCAGCACCTTGCCACCGAGCTCGCTGGCCGCCATCGCCCCGAGCGCCGCCGCCGTGGTCGTCTTGCCCACACCACCCGAACCGCAGGTCACCACGATCTCCCGGGAGGCCAGGAGCTGTTCGAAATTGGAAGGACTCCCCGACGGCATATCAGTACCCCAGCTCGTCGGACAGGGCGTCGGCCACCGTGCGAGTGGCCCGCATCCCGAAACTGCGGGTGAACAGATATGGCACGAACAGCAGCGGGAGCTCGCCTCCGAGCTCGGCCTGCAACCGCTCGAGATGGCCGGCCCGGGTGCGTCGCAAGGTGACCGCCAGACGGGCGGCGTCGAGCACTGGGGACACCGACCCTCCAGCGGCTTCAGCGAGGCGGGCTTCGTTGTCAGGGATCGTCAACGAGTCGAAGAGTTCTTCCTCGCCCCGACCGAACAGTTCGGGGAGTACACGATTGACCACCACCGCTGCGAGGTCCACCTGCGTCTCCGCCCGGATACGACCGGCGAGTTCCACCGTCTCGGTGACGGGCATCTCTTCGGGGGCGGACACAATCACCGCCCCCGTCGTGGCGGGGTCGGCGAGGATGTCAATCATCCAGCGGGTCTGGTCGCGGACCCGGCCCACCTTCACCAGCTCGTTGATGCTCTCAGCGGCGGCGAGTTGGCCGATGACGTGGCCGCTAGCAGGGGCATCGACCACCACGAGATCCCAGTTTCGCTCACGCACTTCCCAACAGAGCTTGCCGACCGTCAGGATCTCCTTGACACCGGGGGCGGCCGTGGCCACGAAGTCAAAGGTCCGTGCCAAGGGTCCAATGCGGGCAATGAGCGGGACGCGCAACTGCAGGGACAGGTACTCCTTGAGCGAGTCCTCGGTGTCCATGGCCATGATCGACACCCCAGGAGCGGCCTCGG
>JALRFT010000184.1 GCA_023261915.1 Acidimicrobiales bacterium
GGCTCGACCGCTGCCGCCTCCTCGGCGGGGTCGGTCTCGGGGACGCCGGTGATGGCCGACTGCCCACCGATGTCGATCACGTCGGCTCCGTCGGCGACGAGTTGGTCGATCAGAGCGATGCGTGAAGCGGTGTCGGGGTAACGGCCGGCGTCGGAAAAGGAGTCAACCGTGGCGTTGACCACCCCCATCAGCAGTGATCGCTGCAAGGGGGCGGCGAGTGGTGGCAAATCTGCAGCAGGGGGCACTCTCCAAGTCTGGCGGACATGCACCGGACGACGGGGGATCAGGCGTTCAGACCGGCTCCCCCTCTGGTGGCGGAGGAGCGCAGTAACCTTTGGGAGTTCCCCGAGCGTCAGGAGATTCCATGTCGATCACCCGTGGTCTGCGTTCACGTTCCCCGTTGTGGCTCGCCCTTGGCGCGGCCGCCATCCTCTCCCTTGCAGCCGTTGGCTGCTCATCGGGCAGCAACTCGTCACAGAGTGGGTCCTCCGATGGTGGCTCAGCCTCAACAACGACGGAGAAGGCCACTGAAGGCACCCTCGCCGAAGCGTGTGGGAACGTCGACGGCGATGCCATCTTGGCGTCGGCCGAGGATTTTGCCGATGCTGCAGTGAAAGTCGACACCGCCGAAGGATTGGACGAGACCATTGGGGCGCTGATCGACACCCTGACGACAGGGGCGGCATTTTTCAACACCTTCGGTGGGGAACTGGAGCCCGTGTTCACCCAGGTCAGCGAGATCACCGGGGACCGATCGTTCGCTGACGTCATTGTGAAGATCAGCGATGGAGCCACCCTGCTGGAAGAGGCAGCCGCCAATGTCGAAGCGAACGGGCTCACCGAGCAGACCTCGGCCGAGGTCGAGCGCTCACTCGCTGGCCTCGAGGACCTCGGCAGCCTCAACAACCTCAATGCCAGCAGTTCGGGAGCAGCCGAGGATCTCGGCGACATCTCCGAGTGCCGAGCTCTCGAGGAGATTTTCAGCGGTGTTGACCAGATCTTGGAACGGATCGGTTGATGGTGGGAAACGACCATCGTCGGGGCCGCATCGCTGGTGCACTGCTCGTCGGCATGGCGCTCACCGCCTCGGCCTGTAGTTCATCAACCGATCTGGCCTCGGCCTGTGGTGGCGTTGATGTCGAGGCCATGTCTGCTGCTGCCAATGCCGTCGTCGAATCGGAGAACAACAGCGACCTGCCGAGCACGCTCGACGCCGTGGCCAACCTCCTTGAGGTGTCTGCCACCCAGTTGGGCCCGGTTGCGGAGGCAGCGGCGGCGAACACCGGCAACGAATCACTCAACCAGTTCGAACCCGAGGCCCGCCGGGCAGCATCAGACCTGCAGCGACTCGCTGGGGACGTCCGTAACGGCCAGTCGCTCGACGATGCCACGACAGCTATGGCCGAAATGTTCGCCGGACTCGAGGAAACGCTCGGCGCGGGGGTCTTCAGCGGTGAGTCAGGGGACCTGCTCGCCACCGTGCCCGAGTGTGCCGCTCTCGACACCGAATTGAGCGAGCTTCTCGGCTGAGCCAGCGGGCGACCTCACGAGGTCGTGAGAATGCCCACGAGTCCCCGGCCCAGTTCCGCCATGGCCGCTTCGGTGGCCATGGGATCGGACTGGTCCTTGGTGAGCGCCACCACCATGGCCGTCTGACCGTTGACGTCAAGGATTCCGACGTCGTGCAGACACCCGTCAAGCGAGCCCGTCTTGTGGTGGAACCGGTGTGGCGGTGGGACCATGGCGTTGATCCGGCCGTTGCGCAGATTCGACCCCATCCATGCTCGCAGGGGAGCGAGCTCCGCAAGACGGTCGACGGCGCGAAGGACGGCGACCTGCTCGTCAACGGTGGTCGCTTCGGTACTCATGGCATCGAAGTCCTGATCCCGGTAGCCCACGGGCAGCGTCATGGCGGGACAGCCGAGCATGGCTACACCACGCGCCCAGAGGGTTTCTCCGACCGCTTCGAGCAGAACATGGGCAGCGGGATTGTCACTGAGCACAATCGACAGGGTGGCGAGTTCCCCGAGGGTGAGCGGCGTCGTGAGCGCCGTCGTCACGCTCGGGAACTGTGAGCAATGAAACTCGTCAGGTCCGACCCGACGTCCGAGATCGAGCAAGCCATCGTGGGCAGCAAGAAGGGCGACTGCGGCCAACGGCACCTTGCTCAGTGACGCCGGGGGGTAGGTGACGTCATCCCCGTGACGCCACGATTGCCCCCACCCACCGCCACTGGTTCGCATCGTCACCTGCACGACGCGACCCGATCCGGCCGGCGCGAACCGGGAGACCAGCGAACCGATCTCGTCGGTCAACGCAGGGTCACCCCACGGTGCAGCACCAGATCCCAGGCGTCGGCGAGGGCAGCGGCCAAACGACGATCTTCCCGCGATTTCCTCACCGACAGTCCACCCAGCGTGTCGCCTTCGGCTGCCGATCGCAGTTGGCGGGCCACCTCGGCTGTCACCCCCCGCCCGGCGAGCGGTGTGGCACTCGCCAGTGCAGCAATGGTCCCGGGATCAGGGTCGCCTCCGAATCGGTTGGCGAGAATCTCCGCTGCGCCGACCAGCCACAGACTGCACATGGTGATCAGGCACTTGCGGCAGTGCCCGCAATTGCCCTCAGCCGATTGTTCCCAACAGACCGCGAGCCACCGGGCGGCCCACGGACTGCTGGCCAGCACCCCCGCCCGCGCCGTTCGGCCACTCGGCACATCGAGCCGATGGTCAATGCTGACTGAAGCCGACGACCAGAGTGGGTCGAGATCGGGGTGACTGGCGAAGGGCACCTGATGACCGGCGGGGTGGGTGGAGGCGAGACCGACCCGATCAACGACACCGGTGAGCGCAAGAGCCGTCGCTGCCAGCACGGGTACGTGGGAGAAGTCCCACGACACCAGTGGATCGATGAACGTCCGGGCATTGGTCGAAACCCGAACCAAGGGCAGACCCCATTCAGCGGCCGCCGAGGAGGTGGCCCGCCAAACATCGGCATGCTCGGCAATGTCGAACGGCGGGTCCACCCAGTCCAGACCGACGAGGTGCGACGGTCCGTCTCCGGCCGAGGTGGCGGCAAGCAGAACGGCAGTGGAGTCAAGGCCCCGACTGAAGAACAGGCCGCGGCCACCGGTGAGTGACTGCGGCTCGGCGTCACGGGCCGAGCGCACCTTGACTGCCGGCCACCCCCACCACGCCTGGTACTGCACCGTGGCCTTCGTGGCTCCCAGCGCTGCGACCGGGCACACGGCGCCATCAATGACGACGTCGGCATGGAGTTGGGATGCGACGAGGGTGAGCACGGGGACGAGCGGGGTCACATCGTCATCAGTGACCGAGCACAGTGCCGACCACGCGGTGTCATCAAGGTCCGAAAGCCCGTGCACCCGGACCTCAAGGCGGTCCGCCCCCAGCAGGTGGGGGGTAGCCGTTGGATCATGCGGTTGCACGAGGCGCACCCGGGCCGAGACGACCAGGGTGTCGTTGACAACGGCCCGACGTGCAGCATCGGCGAGCAGCACCGCTGAGGGGACCAGAGTCAGATCCGCCATGAGCTCACCCCTCAGTGGGAAGAGCGGCGAGCAGTTGTTGCCGGCGAGCCTCCCGCCGACGATCGGCCACCTCGGCCTCGCCGAGCGAGCGGGCCTGGTCCAAGACCATGTGGGCGAACGTGGCCACCCGCTCGTCGGCGTACTCCCACTCCGTGTCGTCAACCTCAGAATTGCGGATCCACTGCAACACCAAGGCGTCCCCCATCGCTCCATACCGCGGAATCAATGCGGCAAACCCCAGCCGCAATGAGCCGAGGCCGGCTCCCGTGGCACCCAGGCCCGGCTGGTTGGCCGGAAGGTAGACGAATACCACCTCCGCCCCGGCCCGCTGGAGTGCCGACAGCGCCTCATCGACACTCTCGACGAGGTCAGCCCCAACTTGGGTGACCTTGACCGTGCCGAGATTGTTCAGTGCGTCATAGGTCGATCCCGCCACAGTGTCGGGTGGCAACTCGGCGTGAACCTGCACGTCGGAAAATTGGCGGGGCCACTCGGTGGGTTCCACGACGTAGCGAACCAGTGGCTCATACAGCGGCGGGATGAACAATTCGGCGGGCGCAAGCGGTTGGACGGCGTGATGGGACATCAACAGCGAGCTGCGTCGCTGCAACAGGCCGTCGGTGATCCCAACCTGTTGGATGGAACCCCGCAGGTTGACGAGCAGTCCAATGAGATCCCGACCGGCTGACAACGACAACCTCTGGGTGATGGCGTGGGTCAATACGGGCTCGGCCAACGAGGTTGCTGGCCCGTCAGGGCCCAGAAGCCATTCGTAGTAGAGGCCGCCGAGCTCGACGAGCAGACCGCGGCGACGAAAGCGCGGATCGGTGACCCCGCCACCGGCCATCACCACCCCGTCGGTTTCGTAGACGACCCCCATGTGGCAGACCACCTCGCCGTCGGGAGTCACCGCCACCCACCCCCTGCGAGATCCATCGGCGATCGCCGCCGCGATCCGTTCGGGGTAGTAGATGGCGGGATACGGATAGGTCCATCCGTACGTGCGGTAGACGCAGCGGGTCAGGGCGGCAGCGTCAGCGGCGGTGAGTTCGCGGACCACCACCTCCACATCAGTAAGCGGAGCGTCAGCATCGAGCACTTCAAGGTCACCGACGTCCACTACCCGGGTGTGGGCCGGCAAGGGCACCCGGACTTCGATCAGGTTCCCCGAACCGTCCGCCCCTCCCGTCGCCGATGACACGAGGCCAGCCTCAACGAGACCCAGCACTGCGTCCGGTGGACCTGTGACGGGCTCCCCGGGATCGCTGAGTTGCACCACGAGTTCCGTGCCGTCGACGGTCACCGACGCCCCGATCTCCGCCGTGGCCCGATCAACGGTGCAGCGTCGCACAGCGTCGGTGGCACACAACCGGGTAGCGAGGGCAGCCGCCTCGGCGGCACCGCCGGCCTGGGTGGCGGCCGCCCGCACCGAGTCAGCAAGTACGGCGACACCATCGTCGTCGGCGGGGGTCCTCACCCTGAGCACGGCCGGCAGCCTAGGGGACAATGACCGACCCCCGGCCAGCATCGAGGCCCCCGAACACGAGGGCGTCAGGCTGCGGGCGTGACCCGCCGGCGGCGAATGCGCCGGACCAAGGCCACGAGTACCCACACCACGGCAAGGGCGACCGCCACGATCACGACCAGTGCCACCACCAACACCCAGATCACGACATCGCGACTCTCGTCAGGGTCGGCATTGCGGACGATGTCTGCGGCACTGACCATCTCAAGGCCACTGACTTGCACGAACGATGATGCTCCCGGTGGCACCGAGGGTTGAGGCCCACCGAGCACCGCCGACAGGGTGTGGGTCCCCGGGTCGAGGTCGTAGAGCACGACGAACGTGCCTCCCCGGCGCACCCCGGCGTCAGGAGCGGCATCGACCCAGCGCTGCCGACCATCAATGAACAGCGACAACGTGTCCCCGCCCGAGCCAGTGAGGACGGCGTCAAAGGTCAGCCAGAGAGAGTCCTCGTCGGTGGTGAACGTCACGTTGCTCGTCGTGACGCCGTTGCCGGACAGTTCAATCTCACCGCCGGGCTGCTGGCGAGCGTCACCGCCGGGGAGCAGCACCGACTCGGTGGTGTAGGCCACGAGACCGTTCACCCCCGCCGGCGGCGGTCCCGCCGTCTCGTTCAGCGTGAGTGGCGTGTCGATGGCTGCCTGTTGGTAAGTGGCACCAACCTCGCTGACCACACCTCCTGCGAGAGGCGACCAGCGATAGCCCACCGTGGAACCCGACGTTGACGCCGACTGGGCGTACCAGCCGATGGGGAACTCATGGCGCTCAGCGCTTGTCGACCCGTCGGGCGGATCGAGTCGAACGTCGACGACCCCGCCGAGACCAGGCAGGCCGCCGTAGGGTTGTCCGACGAGGGAGATGTAGTTGTCGACGAACACCTGACCCTCACCTCGGCCGATGGGGAGACGGGTCAGCTTGTATTGCAAGTTGTTGGCCGCACCACCGAACAGTGGGCCGTCCCCCTCCGGTGAGTCGAACAGGGTGAGCTGCCGGGGCTGGCTCGACAACGCCAACGCCGCGGTAGTGGCGACATTGGCGCCAAAGGAATGGCCGATGAGGTGAACCTCGCCACCAGCGTCACTGAACCCCGCAGCGAGGGCCTCGTCGAGAGCGGTGGCCATGCGATGGCCATTGACTTCGGTGGCCCGCTCCCCCACGGCGGCGTCGATGGGGTCCGGCCCGGTGGCTGATTGGTCGACCCACGAGAACATGACGATGGTGGCGTCGGGCGCAGCAGCCTGCAGGGCTCCGGCAAGGTTCTCGAAGCGGGCACCGAGGGTCTCATTGCTGTCCGGCTCGACGAAACCCGGGTTCCAGAAGGTGACGAGTTGAGGAGAGGCGGCCTGGAGCTGCTGGTAGGTGTCAGCAAATCCGGGGGACCAGCCATGGCTCATGGCAATGACCGTGCCCGTCCGGATGGTCCCCGCCCCCACTGACACGAACTCCGATCCGTTCCAACGGCCGAGGCGCTGCAGCACCGGGTAGTCCGAGACATTGTTCTGAGCGGTGCCGGGCACTCCGGGAGGTGACGGCGCGTCCGAGGCGCCGGCGGGAACCTCAACCTCGAGAGCTGAACACGAGACTGCCGCACCCAGAGCAATGACTCCGAGCAGTGCCACCTGAACGAACCGGTTCCTCCACCCCCCTGACATGGCTTCTACCCTAGGGCGCCGGTTGCGAGGCCGTCCTCACGAGGGCGCTCTGGCCTCGCCCACAATCATCGTGTCCAGACCAGACACCCGGATCGACGGGTTTTCCAGTGCCTCGGCAAACGCACGACTCGATCCGACGAGCGTGACATGGGACTTGGCCCGGGTTACGGCGGTGTAGACGAGTTCTCGGGTCAGCAGCGGAGACCCGGACTGGGGCAGGATCACCAGCACCGAGTCGGCATACTCCGAACCCTGGCTCTTGTGCACGGTCATGGCGTAGGCCCGCTCATGATCGGGAAGTTCTGCCGGCGAGAGGTATCGCACTGATGCGCCCCCTGGAGCGGGGAATGCCACCCGGACACCGTCCACCGTGTTGACCACCACACCGATGTCACCGTTGACGAGTCGGATCCGGGGTGAGTTGACGGTGATCAGCACTGCCCGGCCCACGGCAACAGGATCAAACGATCGGATCCCGAGCCGGGTGTCAATGGCATCGTTCCACTGGTGCACGCCGAGAGGACCGCGTCGTGCTCCGCACAACACCCTGGTTCCACCGAGTAGTCGGAGTGCCTGGGCGTGATCGGCGGGTGCCGTTGATCGGGCCGCCGTCACAACCTCGGCGTAGGTCGCCACCACCCCGTCGATGACCGCTGGCGCCGGCACAGCACCGTCGTCCACGTCAACGAAGGTGATCTCGGCATGACCGGCGGTGAGGAATGACATCGCTGTGGTGACATCCCCCCCACGTAGCGCGGGGGCGAGGTCGGCAATCGGATTGTCCTCTCCCGCCAGACGGTGCACGACCTGCAGCTCGTGGATGCGACCAGCGAGAACACCGGGACGGTCAGTGAGATCCCGAAGCACGGCTCCTGACTCAACGCTCTCGAGTTGGCCGGCATCGCCGACGAGCAGTACCCGACCGCCGACCTTGACCGCCTCAAGCAGACGAGCCATCAACTGGAGGTCAACCATTGAGGTCTCGTCCACAATGATGAGATCGTGCGGCAGCGGCCGAGAGCCATCGTGGGCAAATCGGGTGCGCAGGTGATGCGTGGACCCCAATAGGCGGTGAATGGTCGACGGGACCACGCCAGCCAATTGCATCCGGACCGCCTCGGAGATTCGGACGTCATCACCGAGTTCGCTTACGAAGGTCGCCAACATCTCCCCGGCTCGGGTCGCTGCTTTTCCTGTGGGGGCCACGACTGCAACGGACACCTCAGTATCGGCCGCCTCGGCAGCCATGAGGAATGCCAGCAGAGCTCGGGTCAAGGTGTAGGTCTTCCCGGTGCCCGGACCACCAGTGAGCACAGTGAAACCACTACGGAGAACCGAGCGGGCGGCCTCATTGGCCGCAGCATCGGTGGAGTCTTCTGCCACGGGGAGGAACTCATCAACGATGGTGCCACCGAGCGGCTCAAGGTCAAGCACCCCCGATGAAGCCAGATCAGCTATCCGGCCCGCCACCAGACGCTCATTGACGAACTGCCGCTGGGTGTAGAGCAATTCACACCACAGCACGAGTGGTCGTACGTCAGCGACCGCCTCTTCGACAGATCCTGGACCGACCCCATCGATCAGCCGGACCACGGAATCCGCGCCTTCGAGCGCAGCCCGCATCTCCCCCATCGAGGGTGTGGCTGGAGGTTCCCACTCAAGGCCGGCCCGCGCACATTCATCCTTGATGAGTCCGTCCACCTGAGCAAGGTCCACACACGCATGACCACAACGCTGCGCCCATACAGCCAACGCTGCCAGCCAGATGAGGATGGGGTCATCGACACCGGCACGGCGCGCCATGAGATCAGCAACGGCCCACTCTGCGCCGCCAAAGGGTCCGTCACCGTCCCACGGGTGCCCAAGCCAAGCTTCGAGATCCGTCGTCGTCACCGTCATCGGTCACCTCCGAGGATCGCACTGGCACCGGTTATCACGGCACTCGATGGTCGCCAGGCGAACACGCCGTGACGGTGCCCGTCAATGAGCAGCGTCTCGGCCCCCACCATGCCGCGCACGAAGAAGTAGCAGGCTGGACCGAGATGGGTGTCGATGTCGTAGCCCTCAAGACGCAGCGATAGCATCCGATGCAGTGCCACGCTGTAGAGGAGAGCCTGCACCGGATAGTCGGCGTGCTCCATGGCCTGAGACATGTTCGACCAGCCGTAGGCGTCCGCAGGGACCGGTCCACCAGCGGGGTGCAGGCGGTTGGTCTTGTAGTCGGCGACACAGAACAGCGGCTGGGGACCGTTCGGCACACGTAGCACCACATCGATGCTGCCGGTCATGATCCCCGCCACCCGAGTACCACTCACGCGTCTCGCAAGGTCGGTGAAATACTCACCGAACATCGGATCGGCATCGTCAGCGACCAACTGAAAGATATTGGCAATGGCGACATCGGCCCGACGGTCCGCCAGTGGAAACGTGAATGAGAGTTCCGGCAGGCGGTCATCCACTGCTACGTCCCGCAGTCTGACCCCACTAGGAAGCGGATCAAGCGGGGTGTCGATCGCCGCAACCAATCCAGCCACCAGTTGGTCGGCATCCACGGTGTTGGCCCCCGACCAGAAAGAGGCATCCACGGCGCGCCGGACCGCGAGTTCGAGGGGATCCGACCGGAAATCGATCTTCTCGAAGATCTCGTGGACCCAGGTCCCGAACCCGGCACCAGCCGGGAGATCTGCGAGCAGGCCCGCCGCCGTGGGGGTCGGATCGCTTTCGCCAACCGTCGCCAGTTCGGGTTCATCTCCGGCGCCACCATGCGGATCACCGCTCATGGAAGGGGCCTCGCCAGTGGGGAGGGACGAGTACGACCATCGATACCACTGGCGAGTGGCGACGGAACGGCCCGCAGGCAAGCTGGCGCAGTCAGGCTGGGCTGCCATCGCGGCAGGAACGGTTTCTAACCCGAGCAAAGGTACCTCGCCCGCGACCTCAGAAACGGCGAAGCCGTCACCGAGTCGGTCGGCAAGCCCACCGAAATGCACGGACAACTCTTCTGGTGACTTGGGGATCCGGGAGACGACCGAACCACCGGCCTCACCAGGCGAGCCAAACA
>JALRFT010000302.1 GCA_023261915.1 Acidimicrobiales bacterium
CTCCTCACTCTCGGCGGGAGAGCGGCAATTGCTGGCGCTCGGGCGGGCATTTATGGCTCGGCCCCGCGTCTTGATCCTCGACGAGGCCACCTCCAACATTGATCTCGCCGCTGAAGGCCGCATTGAACGCGCCTTTGACACCCTGTTGGCCAACCGGACCGCCATCATCATTGCCCACCGTCTCGCCACCGCCATGCGGGCCAACCGCATCGGTGTGGTGGAACACGGCACCATCACCGAACTCGGAACCCACGACGAACTCGTCGCTCTCGGTGGCTACTACGCCAACGTCGTCGCCCGCTGGGAGTCCCATGCCGGAGAGCAGGTCCTGCCCTGAGCGTCGGGGTCTTCCTCTTCGCCTTCGCCGTCATGCTCGTCGGATCGGCGATACAGGGCGTTGCCGGATTCGGCTCGAACCTGTTTGCGGCTCCGCTGCTGGTCATCGCTGATGCCGACCTCGTCCCCGGCCCACTGATCGTCGCCGCCGTCGCCCTCAATGTGTTGATCCTCGGAGCCAATCGCGGCACGCATCCGTGGCGAACCATGGCGTGGTCAAACGTAGGGCAGGTTTTCGGAGGTATCGCCGGGGCCCTCGTCCTCGGCGCCATCACGGCCAGTCAGCTCTCGGTGTTCTTCGCCATCATGATCATCGTGGCGGTGGTGCTCGGGGCCAGCGGATTCGCCCCCCGTCGAACCCGGCCGACGATGGCGGTCGCCGGCATGTTGTCGGGATTCATGGGCACGTCAGTCGGCATCGGTGGACCTGCCATCGCCATCGTGCAAGCTGGATCCGAAGGCAACGAACTGCGGGCCGCCCTCTCGCGATTCTTTCTTCTGGGCACGGCCGTGTCGCTCGTGGCCCTCACGGCGGTCGGGCGATTCGGCCCGGGCGACCTGGTCACCGGTTTGTTACTGATCCCGGGAACCGTGGCCGGCTACCTGCTGTCCCGACCCCTCGCGCCACGGGTGAACCGACGCGCACTGCGGGTCATGGTGTTGGTGCTCTCTGGCGTGGCAGCCGCGATTGCGCTGGTGCGGGCGCTCGCCTGATCGGAGCTCACCTAGGCGCCGGGCCGGCAACCAAGGCAGCGAGACGGGGCCGGGACTGTTCGATCTCGTCAGCGAGCATGCGCTCGAGCAGCGCCCCACCGAACGACCCGCCGTAGTGGAGATCGACGGTGAGCACCGCCGAAGATTCACGCTGTTCCACCCGGGCGTCGAGCACCCACGGTGAGTGGTTGCGGCCGTCGAGTTCACGACGCTCGAATCGCACCCGCCACGGCGGATCGAACACCGTGCGTACCATGCGTAACCGCTTGGATCGAGCGACCGGCCCAAGACGACCCCGGAGTTCGACCAGCCACGCCTCCCCGGCAGGGTCATCACCGTTCTCGACGCCGAGGGTCAGATCGAGGCCAGGATGAGGGACGGCGTTTTCAACGATGCCGAGCCACGCCGGGTAGGCGGTGAGGTCGGAAACGTGAGCGAAGAGGACCTCCGGAGCACAATCGGCATCAAGGTCAACAGACAGGTCCACACCCCCAGTCTGCCGCAGTGCGACGACGGCGGGAACCCGGTACGGTTCGCCCCATGTGGTTTGGTCGCGAACCCCTCATGGTCACCCCCGAAGAAGCTCTTCCTGGTCGGGCCGAGCGCATGCCGGTTCCTGACGCCCATCTCGCCCTCGGGCATCCCCTCACCCCACCGTGGCCGCCCGGACACGAGACGCTCCTCGTCGCCATGGGCTGTTTCTGGGGTGCCGAGCGGGCATTTTGGACCCTCCCGGGGGTGTGGACCACTGCAGTCGGTTACGCCGGTGGGTTCACTCCGAATCCCACCTACGAAGAGGTCTGCAGCGGTCGCACGGGGCATGCCGAGGCCGTGCTCGTCGTGTTCGACCCCGCAGTGCTCCCTCTCGCCAACGTCCTCGCCACCTTCTGGGAGTCCCACGACCCGACCCAAGGTATGCGCCAGGGCAACGACGTCGGCACGCAGTACCGATCGGCTCTGTGGTGGGCTGGGGACAGCCAACAGGACATGATCGAGCGGTCAGTAGCGGCGTACACGGATCAGTTGGTGGTCGCCGGTTATCGCGAACCCACCACCGAAACCGGGCCCGTCCCGGAGTTCTACTGGGCCGAGCCGTACCACCAGCAGTACCTCGTGTCTCACCCCAACGGCTACTGCGGGCTCGGCGACACAGGGGTCAGTTGCCCAACCGGCCTGTTCACTTAGTTCATCTGTCGAGCGGCCAGATCCGCTCGTCATCGATGGTCACCCCGACGTCCTGACCGCGCCATCCCAGGGCGGCAGGGTCGACCACGTCGACCTCCACAGGCTCCGCGATCTCACCGATCGCCAGGGTCAACGTGGTGTGTTCGCCGGCAAAGACGGCGTCGAGCACCCGCCCCCGCAAGGGAGCGGCGTGATCCACGATCCGAAGCGCTCCGGGGCGCAGCACCACACGTCCGGTACCCCGCCAATCGTTGACCACCTGGTGACCGAGAAAGCGCGCCACCTCTTCGCTGGCTGGACGCTCCCACACCATCTGGGGTGGTCCGGCCTGGAGAATGCGGCCATCACCCAGCACGACGAGGTGGTCGGCGAGCGCCAACGCCTCGCGCTGGTCGTGGGTGACGAGCACCACGGTGGTCGCAATGGTGGTGAACAGACCATGCAGTTCGGCGACAAGTCGATCGTGGAGAACCCGATCGAGCGCGGCGAGAGGCTCGTCAAGACACAAGACACCCGGTCGGGGCGCCAACGCCCGAGCCAGTGCCACCCGCTGTGCCTCACCACCCGAGAGGGTGTCGACCCGACGGGTTTCGACTCCGCTCAAACCAACACGCTCGAGCACCTCAGCGGTGCGACGGGCGGTTTCCGCCGACTCTACGCCGGACATGCGTAGGCCAAATCCGACATTGCCGGCAACATCCCGATGCGGAAAGAGCGCCAGATCCTGGAACGCCAGCCCCACTCCTCGCCGGTGGGCGGCCACGGTCGTCACGTCATCACCATTGAGGCGGACCACACCCGAGTCCGGGGATACGAGGCCCGCAACGGCGCGCAGCAAGGTTGACTTCCCTCCCCCACTTGGCCCAAGCACGGCTGTTGTTCGACTGGCCGGTGCAGAGAGTGAGACGCCACGTAATACCTCAGTCCCTCCAAGCGAGACGACGAGGTCCGCCACATCGAGACGAACCGCGTCAGTCACGTAGACCGCCTCGAAGCTGATCGACGGTGAGGACGACACCCACGGTGACAATCATGAGCAGCGTCGCTACCGCCATGGCCTGACCACGATTGATCTCACCCGGCTGACCCAAAAGACGGGCCACGGTGAGCGGGAGAGTTGGAAGGTTGGGTCGGGCGACGACCAACGTGGCGCCGAACTCTCCGAGAGCGACGGCGAAGGCAAAGCCGCCGGCGATGGCTATGGGCCGCGCCAAGAGAGGTAGGTCGATGTGACGGGCCACCGACCATGGTGAGGCCCCGAGTACGGCCGCCGACTCACGCATCGACAGTTGCACGGCACGGGTTGCGGGGAGCAGCACACGGATGACGAAAGGCAGGGCAACGAGTGCCTGAGCCATGGGCACGAGCACGACGGTCGACCGCAGATCAATTGGCGGTCGGCCGAAGGCCAGCAGTAGTCCGAGCCCGACGGTCACTGCCGAGGCACCGAGGGGCAGCATCAAGAGGGCGTCAAAGGCAGCCGGACGGGCCACACGCCACGCGGGGCCGCTTCGCTCGAGAGTAACAATCCCAGCCACAGCGAGACCTCCGACCACCATGGCGATCACCGCCGCCAGGGCGCCGACGGCCAGTGAGTTCATGAGCGCCACGAGTGGAGCCGCCTGCAATACCCCCCGCCTCTCGTCAAGTGCCGACCAGTAGGACCACGTCCAACCGTCTGGGCCCCAGATGGACCGCACGACAAGGGTAAGGAGAGGCAAGCCGATGACGAGGAGCATGCTCACGACAGCGAGCACTGTCGCCCCTCGTCGCGCGCCGCTAACGCGTCGGGACGGTGACGGATCGGACGGGCGCAGCGCCACCGACCAGCGCTGAGCCCACCGCCCGGCCACCCACACCAGCCCCACGACGAGTACAACCTGGGAGATCGCCAGCACCGCAGCAGTGCCCAGATCGAGTTGGCGCACCCGCTCATAGATCTCGACCTCGATGGTGCGAAGTCGGGAACCTCCCAGCAGCAGCACGACCCCAAAGGACGTGAAACTGAACAGGTAGACGACTGATGCGGAGGCCACGATCGAGGGGGCCAGCAACGGCGCCGTCACCCGTCTTGCTACCTGCCAGCGCCCCGCCCCCAGCACGGCCGCAGCGCTGGCGAATCGGTCGCCTAGATCCGCCCATGCCACGCCCACGATGCGCACCACGACGGCGTAGTTCAAAAAGGCATGGGCGAGCAGAACGGCCCAGAGGGTCCCCCGTGGGGCTACCGCAGCACTCGGGCCCGACGTGAATGCCGCTGCCACCACCACCGTCGGCAGAACGAAGGGAACCACCAGCGCAGCCCACAGCACGTTGCGTCCGACGAAGCGGTTGCGGGCGAACAGCCACGCTGCGGGGAGTGCCAACACGAGGGTGAGCAGGGTGGACAGCAGTGCCTGCCACGTCGTGAACCAGATCACGCCCCACAGTGAGGGGTCTGCCGCCACGTCAGCGAACGGGGTGAGATCGAGCATTCCTTCGGGCCGCAGAGCCCGATCAACCACCACGGCCAATGGCCAGAGCAAGAGCAGACCCACGAAAGCCACGGGCAGAGCAACAAGCCCGAGTGCCACCCCTTGCCGACGTCGCACGACGCTCAACCCAGCACGATCCGACGCCACTCCTCAACCCAGTTGGTCCTTGCGGCATTGATCTGCTGGGCGGGCAAGGACCAGACCTCCCCAGGTGACCCGGCGTAGCGCTCGAACACCTCCGGTAGCGCCACACCGGATCGCACCGGATTGACGAACATCGTCAGGGGGATGTCGCTCTGAACCGAATCGGACAGCAGGAAGTTGATGAAGAGTTGCGCACCTGCCGGGTTCGACGCCCCGGCAAGGACCCCGGCGTACTCGACCTGCCGAAAACAGGTTCCCGGTACCACGCCAGTCGGGGCCTCGGCCGGCAGGGTCCCCGCAGCGAGGTCGGCGGCGTAGCTCTCCGAATAGAACACCTCAGCCGGCGGACTGGTCGCGTAAGAGACGACAAGCGGGCGCTGACCCTCGCCCGAACCGCCGGAGAACTCGCCGTAGTAGGCCTCCTCCCATCCGTCACTCACGACGACCCCGTTGTCGGTGAGCTGCTGCCAGAAGTCGCCGTAGCCGTCGCCGAACGCGGCCACCGTCGCCAACAGGAAGGCCAAACCCGGACTGGACGTTGCGGGGTTCTGCACCACCAACAGCCCGGCGTAGGCGGGGTCGGCGAGGTCCTCGAGGCCAGACGGAGGTGCGACGCCCCGTTCCGCAAACCAGGTCCGATCGAAGTTGACACAGACATCACCAAGGTCGACGGGGGTGACGATGTCACCAGCCGGAACAGCGACGTCGGCGCGGATCCGATCACGGTCGACGGCGACGTAGGGTTCGAACAACCCCTCCTCGCGTGCGGTTGACAATTGGTTGTCGTCAATGCCGAAGAGCACATCGGCCACCGGGTTTCCACTCGTGAGGATGGCCTGATTGACCATGGCCACCGCATCTCCCCCGGCGATCAGCTCAACCGTGATACCCGTCTGCTCTTCAAAGGCGGCGAGCACCTCGGGGGTCAGGTCGAACGAGTCGTGGGTCAGGACCCGCAGGGTGGTCCCGGCCACCTGACCATTGGAAGTATCGGTGGAGGTCTCGACTCCCGAACCACAGCCGGAAATGATGAAGGCTCCTGCAACCAGGATCAATGCGAGGATTCTCTTCATGACTGCTCCTTGTCTTCAATGACCGGGGCGGTGGCCTGAGCGGGAATGATGCTCATGATCACGCCTTCGCCAACGGCAACCTCGGCGTGATGGTCAACGAACTCATTGGAGACCCCCCGGGTCGACCACGGGACGAGTTCTTCCTGCGTAAGGGTGAACCGCAGTCCCGTGGTGGTCACACCCGACGCACGACCACCAATGGGAAGAAGACTCACGATCGTTCCGGGCCGGCCGCGCAGACAAGCCGGCCTCCCGGCGTGCACCGGTTGGAGGACCGCCTGGCCGAGATGGGCAGTAAGCGTGGCTGTCGACCACTCGGGTGAGGCGAGCAACGAGACCTGAGCGGCGAGATGGTCGAACCGGCCAATGGCACTTCCAACAACCACAAGATCACCTCCGCCCGCCAGCGGGAGGGCGAGTTCAAGGGCGAGTTCGAGATCGGTGGCATCCTTGTCCCGGGGATGACTGCGGACCTCGGCCCCGTGAGACTCAACAGCCTTAAGCCCAGCCCGACTCACCGAGTCGAAATCCCCGATGGCGACATCGGGTGTGAAGCCAACCGCTAGCGCATGATCCACGCCTTCATCGGCAGCGATCACGGTCCATGCACAGGGGCGACCGAGGAGGCCACGCACAACCTCGCCGTCGGGCGCCGGACCGCCCGAGAAGATGATGACTGCCGATTGTCCAGTGGGTTCCATCGTCGCTCCCTGCGCCGGCATGATCCGGATCAGGTTCTACGGTCGGAGGCCATTCCTCCCTCTCAGCCCCTCAGCGGGACTCCCGTGGTACCTCGCACCCTACCGGAACGCTCGGCCCATCAACACCATGGTCCGCGCCACTACGATCCGGCCATGCGCCGCCACCTCTTCAGTGAGGAACACGACCTGTTCCGACAGTCATTCCGAAGGTGGGTTGACGATGTCCTCGTGCCCGGCCACCCCGTGTGGGAAGACGAGGGCATTGTTCCCCGACACGTGTTTGCTGATGCCGGCAAGCACGGTTTCCTCGGTATGGCGGCCCCCGAAGAATTTGGTGGCGGTGGAGTTGAGGACTTTCGCTACAACCTGATCGTCGCCGAAGAGATAGCCGCCGCCGGGGTGCCAGGCAGTGGGCTCGGAATCACCCTGCACAACGACATCTGTTTGCCGTACTTCACCGACCTCACTACGGCCGAGCAGAAGGCCCGCTGGCTGCCGGGTATCTGCTCCGGGGATCTGATCACGGCCGTAGCCATGACCGAGCCCGGCATCGGCTCGGATCTCGCCGGAATGCGCACCTCGGCCATCCGCCAAGGAGATGTCTATGTGGTGAACGGATCCAAGACCTTCATCACCAACGGCATCAACGCTGATCTGGTCATCTGCGCAGTCAAGACCAATCCCCAAGAGCGGCATCGCGGCATGAGCCTGTTGGTCCTCGAGCGATCCATGCCGGGCTTTGAGCGGGGTCGAAATCTCGAGAAGCTCGGCATGCACGCCCAGGACACCGCAGAGTTGTTCTTCAACGACGTCGAAGTGCCGGTCAGCAATCTCTTGGGTCAGGAGGGCAACGGATTCGGCCACCTCGTGGACAACCTCGCTCAGGAACGACTGAGCATCGCCATGACCGGTGTCGCTTCCGCCAAGGCCATCTTCGATGAAACGCTGGTCTACGCCAAGGAACGCCAGGCCTTCGGCCAGCCCATCGGGTCGTTCCAGCACAGCCGGTTCACCCTGGCGGAGATGGCCACCGAGATCGAGATGGCCCAGGTATTCACCGACCGCTGCGTCGCTGCACTCAACGACGGAGAACTCAGCGTCGAGGAAGCGGCCATGGCCAAGTGGTGGTGCACCGAACTGCACAAGCGCACGGCCGATGCCTGCGTACAGCTCCATGGGGGTTACGGCTACATGCGCGAGTATCCCGTCGCCCGGGCGTGGGTCGACGCCCGCATCACCACGATCTACGGCGGCACGACCGAGATCATGAAGGAGATCATCGGTCGCTCGCTCGGTATCTAGCGGCGGATCAGATCCTTGGCTATGGCGATGATCTGGAGTTCGTCAGTACCGGCGTAGATCTGGAGGACTTTGGCATCCCGGGCGAGTTGCTCCACCCGGTACTCCGACATGTAGCCGTTGCCTCCGAAGAGTTGAACCGCCTCGAGGGCCACCTCGGTGGCCGCCCGAGCCGAGTAGAGCTTCATGGCCGAGGCCTCGGCAAAGGTTAGGGACGCCCCGGCCTTGGCCATCTCGATGGTGCGGAACACGAGGTTGGTCACGTTGAGGCGAGCCACCTCCATTCGCGCAAGCTTCTCCTGAATCAACTGGAACTGGGCGATCGGCTGGCCGAACTGCACCCGTTCCTTGGCGTAGTCAATCGACAGCTCGAGACATTCCTCGATGATCCCGAGAGCCATCGCCGCAACTCCGGATCTCTCCATGGAGAAGGTGTCCTTGGCGCCGTCCCGGCCACCGGAGGGAACCTCCTCGGTCTCACCGATGAGACGATCGCGGCCCACCCGGACGTCGGTTAGGAACAACTGACCGGTTGGCGATGAGTGCATGCCCATCTTGCGCAGGGGACGAGACTGCTCAAGACCCGGCATCCCCGAATCGAGCACGAACGAAAGGATCTTGCGCTCCTCGGGAGGATTGCCCTCGTCCAATTTGCAGATGAACACGATGGTGTCGGCGTACGGCCCGTTCGTGATGAACGTCTTCGACCCGTTGAGGACGTACTCCTCCCCGTCCCGGCGCGCCGTGGAGAGCATGGACCCGAACGCGTCCGATCCCGAGTTGGGTTCGGTGATGGCCCACGCACCGACCTTTTCCATCGTCAGCAGTTCGGGTACCCAGCGTTCCTTTTGGGCAATCGTGCCTCGACTCATGATTGAAGCAGCCGTCAGGCCCATCGAGACGCCCATCGCCGTCACCATCCCCGGGCAGACGCGACACAACTCGATGATGGGGATCAACTGCATGGAGGGATCGGCACCCCCCTCCCGTTCAGGCTTGGCCGGTGGCTCGAGCCCTGCCGCCCTGGCCTCCTCAGCCACTCGGGCGTACTCCATCTGCTTCTTGAACCGCTCCCTCGCCATGGCATCCATGCCGAAGGTGGCGAACATCTTGCGCAGGATGTCGTAGGGCGGGAGGTCTCCATGTTCGAGATCCTCGACATGGGGACGAATCTCCTTGTCGACGAACTGCCGGATGGCATCACGGATCATGAGGTGCTCTTCAGACCATTGATACATGGGCTGAAGTGTCCCCAATCCTGACTGCGCGGTCAAGGACAGGGCCTGCCTGTGACATTCGGAACCGGTATGGGACAATCGGACGCTGGAGGACCGCACCGCCCTACCCTCCGCCTCACCACCATCATGTCCAGCTCCTCGCCGACCGAACCAGCGAATCGCCTCCCGCACCTCCCGGGCCTTGATGGCCTGCGGGCCTTCGCCGTGGTGCTCGTCCTTTTGTTCCACAACGGGTTCACCTGGATGGAGGGCGGGTTCCTCGGCGTGAGTGTGTTCTTCACCCTGTCGGGCTACCTCATCACGACACTGCTTTTGCACGAGCACGCCCACAGCGACGGCGTGTCTCTGCGGGCCTTCTGGGGACGGCGCTTCCGGCGACTGCTTCCGGCCTCACTTCTTGCCATCGCTCTCGCCATCGCCTTCGGTGTGTTCGCCGCCGACCCCACCCAGCGGGCCGAGTTGGGAGGTGACGTCATCGCCTCCCTCGCCTACGCCGCCAACTGGTGGTTCCTCTCAAGTGACCAGACGTATGCGGCGCTATTCAGCGAACCTTCACCGCTCCTACATTTCTGGAGCCTCGCCATCGAAGAGCAGTTCTACCTGCTCCTTCCCCTTGCGGCGTTCGCCGCCATCGGCCGACGCCGAGTTTTCACCATTGGGACCCTCGCCGTTCTCGCCATCACCGTGGCACTGCCGTTCGCCACCACAGTGAGTGAGGACTGGCTCTACTACGCCACCCCCGCCCGACTGCCTGAACTGCTCACCGGGGTCCTCCTGGCCCTGGTCCTCGCACGGGGCGACCTACGTCAGCGACTCACGGCGAGCACGGCTCGGGTGCTCCCGACCATCGTCGGCGTCGGCGCCCTGGGTGCCACCATCTGGCTAGCCGCCACCTCGACCATCGCCTCATCGTGGCTCTACCGCGGGGGGTTCGCTGCCTTCAGTGTCATCTCGGTGACCCTCATCGTCGCCAGCCACAGCCCCAGGGGACTTGCCACCCGTCTTCTGGCGCTC
Organism: Acidimicrobiales bacterium; assembly: GCA_023261915.1. Taxonomy (GTDB): domain Bacteria; phylum Actinomycetota; class Acidimicrobiia; order Acidimicrobiales; family Acidimicrobilacustridaceae; genus M30B73. The sequence continues at coordinate 10,179 of JALRFT010000302.1, forward strand.
CCGCCGATCCAGCACCTAGGGCGCATTTCCTACGGCGTGTACCTCTATCACTGGCCGCTGTTCCTTTGGCTCGACACTGCCCGCACCGGCCTCGACGGTTGGGGACTCTTCGCCGTGCGCATGGCCGCCACGCTCACCCTCGCCGAGATCTCCTATCGCTTCGTCGAGATGCCAATTCGCAGGACCGGACGCCTCACGCTGCCGGGGGCGCTGCCACGCCTCAGCCGTCTTGCCCCCGTCGCCATCGTGATCCTCATTGCCGCTGGCGTCCTCACATCGCTGACCGCTCCACCCAAGGCGGTCGACTTCGATCTCGCCGCAGAGTCCCTCGCCTCACTCGACGAACTGTCGACAAGCCCACCGTCGACCGTGGTGGCCACTGACGACGTTGATGCTGTCTTGGCCCAACTCCCGACCGAGCCCCCCACTCCCCGGGTGGGAGTGTTCGGTGACTCCACCGCCCTCATGACCGGATTCGGTCTTGGCGGCGCAATGGCCGAGCGTCCCGGTGTCATGGATTACGCCGAAGGCGTCACCCTCCTCGGGTGCGGGTTGAACCTTGGTGGCTCGAGACTGCGAAAGCAAACGGTCGTTTACAATGGGGAACGGCGCTGCCGGACATGGCCGACCTACTGGAGTGAGCGGGCACGGGCCAACAGCCCCAACGTTGCCCTCGTCCAGATAGGGCCTTGGGACGTTATGACTCGCCAGGTGGAGACCGGTGGACCATTCCTCAACCCCGGCGACCCGGCATGGGACCAGGCCGTCCTCGACGAGATGCTGTTCGCCGTTGACCTTCTCAGCCGCGACGGGGCCTACACACTGTGGGCTACGGCCCCACTGCCCAACAGCAACCTCGATGTCGCCAACCACTTTGCCGGCCCCGACAACACGGATCCGGCTCGATTCGCCCATCTGAACACGCTGATTGCCAAACTCCCCGAACTCCGCCCTGGCAAGGTGGCGGTCGTGGACCTCGCCAGCTGGCACGGTGCCCGCAGCGACGACGAGGAACTGCGGCCCGATGGGGTCCACCTCGGAAGACCGGGCGGACTCGTTCTCGGCCGGGAATTTCTCCTTGATGAAATTGACCGGAAGTTCGACACCGCATGGCGCTCGGGGGCCATCCCGCAACTGATCGCCGAGAGCGTCGTCGCTCGCCAGCGGCGACTTGCACCTCCAACGATCACAGCGGGCGAGCCGCTACGGGTGGCCGTGTGGTCGGACGCCCGCTCCGCTGAACTCGGCGAGCAAGTCACCGGCGGAGCGCGGGCTGCCGGACTCAGCATTGACGTCAGAGTTCTCGGCAATGCCGATTGTGGCGTTGCCCGGGTGGCCGAGCGACGCTTCGGGGCAGAGATCGATCCTGCCGATCCCCGGTGTCAGGACCGAAGAGGGATCGCCGGGGAACTCGAGGCATTCAACCCTCACCTTGTCATCGTCGGTCCAGGCCTCAATGAGGCGGCTGAGCACCGTCCGTGGACCGACTGGGGCCAGTGGAAGCCCCCCGGGGACACGTATATCGATGTCTGGCTGCTACGCGAGTACGCCAGTGCTGTCGATCTCGCTGGCCGAAACGGCGCTCTCGTGGCCGTCGTCGGACTCGGCCCCGGCCAGGGGGAGCCGTACACCGCAGCCATCAACAAAGTCGTCTTTGAGGTGGCCAAGGCACCTGATCGATCGACATGGCTCGCAGGTGTCCCTGCTGCTGACGCTGCAGCGTGGGCTTTCGGGCGTCTGGGTACGGCGTGAGTAACCCCGGTTCGAAAGGGCTCGGGTATCTCCCCGGACTCGACGGCATCCGTGCCTTCGCACTCATTCCCGTCATGCTCTTCCACTCAGGGTTTGCCTGGGTTCCCGGCGCCATGTTCGGTCTCTCGACGTTCTTCACCATGTCGGGTTATCTCATCACGTCATTGTTGATTGAGGAGCACAAAGGAACTGGAGGCATTGGCCTCGGCGACTTCTGGAAGCGGCGGTTCCGTCGCCTGCTCCCCGGTTCGCTTCTGGCGATGTTGCTCGCCATTGCCTTCGGCATCTTCGCCGCCGACGCCGTCCAGCGGGCCGAACTCGGTGGAGATATCACGGCATCACTCGCCTACGTCGCCAACTGGTGGTTCATCGCCACCGGGCAGACCTACGCGGCGCTCTTTGAGGCACCGTCACCACTGCTGCACATCTGGAGCTTGGCGGTGGAGGAACAGTTCTACCTCCTGTTACCTCTCGTCGTCTTCGCCTTCCTGCGTCGACGCACCCAACAGCTGCCCCTGTCGAAATTGCTCTGGCGTTTAGGGATCGTCGTCGGTATCGGCTTCGTGGCGACGACGGCGCTCCCCTACATCTTCACGATCAGCGACAACTTCTTCTACTACGCCACCCCCACCCGGCTCCCCGAGATGCTCGCCGGGGTTCTCCTCGCCCTCATCATGGCTGTCGGTACCCGTCGACAGGCACTGACCACCGACCGGGCCGTCCCGTGGGCAACCGTCGGAGGTGTTGTCTCGGTGGCCATCATGCTCTGGCTGTGGGGCAACGTCGGGCTCGATACGCCGTGGGTCTACAAGGGTGGATTTGCCGCCTTCAGTCTCGTGTCAATCGTGCTGATCCTGAGCGTCCACAACCGAAAGAGTCCGGTCACCAAGCTGCTGACCATTCCGCCCATGCTGCACCTGGGCCGAATCTCCTACGGCGTCTACCTCTTCCACTGGCCGATCTTCTTGTGGATCACACCCGCCAACACCGGTCTCAACGACTGGCCGCTGTTCATCGTGCGCATGGCCGTCACCATTGGCCTCGCCGAGTTGTCCTACCGCTTCATCGAATCGCCGATTCGCCGCACCGGACGCCTCGAGATAGCTGGCGCCCTCCGACCCGTGGGACGGTTCGCTCCGGTGGCGATCGTCCTGTTGATCTTCGGCGGGATACTCACGAGCGCCACGGCGCCCCCGCCGGCCCTCGATCTTGCCCGCAGTGAGTCAGAACTCATGGAGTTCAGTGAAGAGTTCGCCACTCCGCCCCCGGGCCTCCCCTCCTCGGTTCCGGTGGACGCCAAGGAGGTAGAGGCCATTGCGGCGGCCCTGCCGGTTGATCCTCCGCCGTTGCGTATTGCCGTCTACGGAGATTCCGCCGCTCTTACCACGACCTATGGCATTGGTCGGTGGGCGACGGACGACCCGTCGGCTGAATTTGCCGTCGGGTCCTCGATGGTCGGCTGCGGCGTGAACCGTGTCGGCGACCGCTACTACACGGCCAAGCGAATCGAGCCGATCACCGATTGGTGCAAGGAGTGGCCCACGTACTGGACCGAACGCACCCGGGCGTCACTGCCCAACACCGGTCTCATCCAGGTGGGACCGTGGGAACTCCTGCCACGTCAACTCACCCCGGACGGCCCCCTCGTCAGCCCGGGAGATCCGGCGTGGGAGGAGGCCACCCTCGCTGAGCTGCTCGAGGCCGCTGACCTCCTCAATGCCCAAGGCACCCTGGCGGTGTTCGCAACGGCGCCACCCCCGAACGCCAACCTCGCCAATGCTCCGGCGGCCGGTCGGGAGAATCTCGGCGATCTCTCCAACCTTTCCCCCGACCGGTTTGACATCTTTAACCAACTGCTCAAGAGCCTGCCCGAGCGCCGACCCGGACGGGTGGCCGTCGTGGACCTCGCCCAGTGGCACGCCAACCAAGGTGAACGGGATCTCTTCCTGCGCCCCGACGGTGTCCACGCCGGTGACGAGGGCACCATCGTGGTGGCCCAAGAATTCCTCGGCCCCGAATTGACCCGGGTGTGGCAGCAAGCGTGGACGACCGGGGACGCGCGTCTCATGACTGCTGAGGCCATCGCCCGTCGGGCGGCGGTGGCTGCGCCCCGGTCATGGAATCCCGGCGAGCCCTATCGGGTGCTCGTGTGGTCTGACGCCCGGGCGGCTGAAATCGAGACCGCCGTGCGAGCGGCGGCCACCAGTGCACTACCGCCGGGCACGACCATCGAGGTCGAGGTCGTGGCACCCCAAGACTGCGGAGTGTCCCGCAGTCGTCTGCGGCGCACGTCGGGAGGTGATCTGGAGGTGCCAACCTCGTGCAACGAACGCACCGCCGTGTCTGCGGCCCTTGAGGGTGTTCCGCCCCACCTCGTCCTCGTCGCACCGGGCGTGTGGGAACAAGGGGAGTTCTCGCCGTATCCGACCAATGTCTTTTGGGTCTCGCCCGAGACCCCCTACGGCGAACTGTGGTTCATTGGCGAGATGGGCAGCGCCGTGGATCTTGCGGGCTCCAGCGGCGCCCTCGTGGGTCTCGTCAACCTCCCCGACCCCGCTCCGGGGACGGCCGACGCTGACGTGCTGACCCAACGAGTAGCCAAGATCGACAGCACCCTGGGCTACGTCGCCGGGGCTCCGGATCGAGCACCGTGGCTCCGCCTGGTCGACCTTCGCAAGGGGGGCGACCCCGTTGCTGCCATACGCGCTTTGGTGGTGGAATCACTGACGCCCCGAGGGGGCACGTCACCATGATCAATCGTCCACCACTTCCAAGCGGTCCGCGCACCCGCCTCGCCCATCTCGCTCAGACGGTCGGCGGGAGCATCGTGCGTGGCACCTGGGATCTTGCGGCCAAGTGGGGGGCCATCGGACCCACGTCGCCTCGGGCGAAGCGATTCGGTTCCTTCGGCGACGGATCGGCAATCTGCTTTCCCTACGGCAGTCACGTCAACGAACGCCACATCCACATTGGCGCCAACACCATGGTCGGTCCCGGTGCCGTCCTCTCTGCCGGCTGGGGTCCGGGACATCCGAACTTGCCCGAGGTGGTCGTGCGCATCGGTGACCGGTGCCTCATTGGTCGGGGATCAAGCGTGATCGGCCACAAGTACATCGAGATCGGCAATGACGTCTGGACCGGCTACGACGTCCGGATAGCTGACATGAACCACGGGTA
>JALRFT010000072.1 GCA_023261915.1 Acidimicrobiales bacterium
GCCGCCTTGTCGGCAGACTCCATGCGTCTGTATCTCAAGGAGATCTCCCGGGTGCCCCTGCTCAGCGGGCCCGAGGAGGTGGCACTGGCGAAACGCATCGAGGCCGGGTGTCTCGCCGCCGGCGAACTGCTCGACGCCCGAGAGTCAGGGACGCTTGATTCGATGGCACCCGAGCAACGGCGTGAACTTGCGGCCGTGGTGCGGGACGGCAAGGTGGCTCGTGCCCACCTGACCCAGGCCAACCTTCGCCTCGTCGTTTCCATCGCCAAGCGGTATGCCAACCGCGGCCTGCCGCTGCTGGACCTGATCCAAGAGGGCAACCTCGGATTGATGCGAGCAGTCGAGAAATTCGACTACTCCAAAGGCTTCAAGTTCTCGACGTATGCCACATGGTGGATCCGTCAGGCCGTCACCCGGGCCCTCGCTGACCAGGGCCGGACCATCCGCATCCCGGTGCACATGGTCGAGGCCATCAACCGGGTGCTGCTCGTGCAACGCCAACTCTCCCAGGACCTCGAACGAGACCCCACGATGGCTGAGGTGGCGGCCGTGGTGGATCTTCCCCCCGAACGGGTGCGGGACATGCTGCGCATGGCGCAGGACCCCTTGTCGCTGGACCAGAGCATGGGGGAGTCCGACGGGGTGAGCCTGGCGGACTTCATTGCCGATGTGGACAGTGATGCGCCGGCCGACTCGGCGGCACGGCGCATGCTCAACGATGCCCTCGCTGAGACCCTCGGCGAGTTGGGCGAGCGAGAGCGGGAAGTGGTGCGGATGCGCTTCGGTCTCGATGACGGCCAGCCGCACACGCTGGAGGAGGTGGGCCGCCACTTCGGGGTGACGCGGGAACGGATTCGCCAGATCGAGTCCAAGACGCTTGCGAAACTGCGCCATCCGAACCACAGCCAGAAGTTGCGGGACTACTTCGAAGGTGAGTGATCTGGGTCCCCGCTGCTAGGGTCAAAGTTCCGCTTTCCGGGGTAGCTCAGCTGGCAGAGCAAGCGGCTGTTAACCGCTAGGTCGTGGGTTCGAGCCCCACCCCCGGAGCCACATGCATGGTGGGCGGCGCCGCTCAGTGCTTCCGTAGCCGGGCGGCCCGCCGCCGGACCTCGTCGAGCACCTCTTCGGTGCCGGGAACCTCCCGGTTGGCCATGACCACTCGGCCGGCCACCACGGCGGTGTCCACCAGATGACCCGTGGCGCCGTAGACGAGGGCGGCGGGGAGCGGGGATGGGGTCATCTCCACCGTGTCGGTGCGTATCAACACCAGATCGGCTCGTCCGCCGACACTGAGGGGGCCACCGCCGAGCAGGGGTGAACATGCCCCCGACGCAACTGCGAGCGCTTCGTCAGCGGGCAGCACGGCAGGGTCACCAGCTGCTTGTTTGTGCCACAGGGCGAACACTTTCACGTCGTCGAGCAGGTCGAGGCTGTTGTTGGACGCTGTGCCGTCGGTGCCGAGGCCGACGTGGACGCCACGACGACGCGCCTCGGGGTGATCGAAGATGCGGCCGGTGGCGAGTTTGAGGTTCGACACCGGGTTGGTGGCGACGGTCACGCCGCGTGCGGCCATCAGATCCAGTTCGTCGTGATCGAACCAGTTGCCGTGGGCGCAGACGGTGGTGGGCCCGAGCAGTCCGCACCGATCAACCAATGCCGGCGGTCGGACCCCGTGGGCGGCGACACAGTCGTGGACCTCTCCTTCGGTCTCCGACAGGTGGATGTGCACGGCCAGGTCCCGCTCGGCAACCACGGTCCCCATCCATTCGAGCGACTCGGGGCTGACTGTGTACACGGCGTGGGGGCCGAGCGAGGCGGTGACCAGTGGTCCGAACGAACTGATGGCGTCGAGATCGTCGAGGACTGCGGCACGCTGAGAGGCGCCCCGTGCGGCGTCACCACCGTCGATGAACACGCTGGACACGGTGGCTCGCATCCCCGAGTCGGCCACAGCCCGGGCCACCGAGGGTCCGTGCCAGTACATGTCGACGAACGCCGTGGTTCCCGACCGGAGCATCTCAATGGTGGCGAGTCGAGTACCCCAGTAGACGTCGTCGGGTTCCAGTGACGCCTCCGCCGGCCAGATGCGGGTCTGGAGCCACTCCATGAGCGGCAGGTCGTCGCCGTACCCGCGCAGCAGTGTCATCGCTGCGTGCGTGTGGGCGTTCACGAGACCCGGCAGGACGGCCATACCGGCGCCGTCGACAATCTCGTCACCAGGCTGGGCGACCACCTCCGTCCCGAGGGCCACAATGACTCCGTCGACGCATCGGAGTGCCGTGGGGGTCCCGTCGAGGGTCACATTCGTGATGGTGAGTGGGGGAGGGGCTCCGGCGGTGCCGTGGGTTGCCATGGCGGGCACCGTATACCGTGGCCCCGGGGCCAGTAGCTCAGTGGTTAGAGCAGGCGACTCATAATCGCTCGGTCGGTGGTTCGATCCCACCCTGGCCCACCAGGTGCCCGGGTCAGCCGCTCTCCTGAAGCCGGAGATCCCGCACCGCCTCGCGTCCGCACGAGAGCCGGCCTGCGATCGGCCCGTCGGGGTCGATGACGCGCCAGAAGGGCGTGACGTCGGACCAGTCGGCTCCATCTGCGATCTCGTCGAGTGCTACCTCCGCCACGATCCGGAGGAAGATGGCCGTCGTCGTCGGGCAGGTGGCATCGGCGTTGTTCGCCTCCGCCAGTCGTTGTCGTAACTCGGTGACGTCGAGCGTCTCCCCTTCGGGAATCGTGCCGATGAGGCCGTCGATCTCACGTGGCGTCGAGATGTAGAGCATCTCTCCGGCGGGAATGCCAGCGAAGGGCTTGTCGAGCCGCTTCCGTTTCGGGTCTCGACGCCGGTTCAGCTTCTCGTGCCAGGTGAGCGGCATCATGCTCCTCGCTCGGCGCCACGTCCCGCAGGCCGGTCAGCCCGGGAATCAGTCTCCGCTGGTCGATAGGGCTCCTCGCGGACAGCGTGCCCAACGACGAGTTTCGCCACGAACACCGGGATGAACCATGCCCAGCCGTCGGGAGCGGCAACCAGGGCGTTGCCGACAATGGCGGCGACGAGGACGAGCACCGCAACGGGCCGTTGCAGATAGACCGGACACCACCGGTCGAGGAGGGTCACCGACGCCAGCATGCCGCCATAGACGACGACGGCCCACAGCCAGGTTCCCCCGGGGAACAGGCCGACCACGAGGAACGGGTACACGTGGATGGCGGCAAACAGCAGCTGCCGGTGGACGAGGCGACCAGCCAGACCGGCGTCGGGCGACAGCGCACCGAAGTACTGGCGCTTGGCCGAGTTCGTGGCGTTGGCGACCGCACCGCCGAAGAGGTCGGCGGCCACGACCATGGCGAGCAGGTACTGCCACCACCGCCACTGGTACTGGTCCGTCGTCCACGCCCATCCGTAGAGCGCGACCCCGCCGAGCGACGCAGCCCACATCAGGGTTCGTTCGGCGCGTGTGGCGCCGGTCCCGACGAGCCAGTCCTGTTTGCCGCCGGGCATAACCCAACTGATAGGCGGTGAGGATTCCTGTCTCACCGGAGTACGGTACCAAGCGCGACCCGCGGGCCGCCGGTGGTCCTGCGCCGGGCGCCATCCCACCAACTCATCCCACCAACTCATCGGACAGGCTGGAATTGTCGGACTGGTGGGATGGTCGAGCCGCACAGAACTGCATGATTCCGCACCCGATGGACTGGGCGGACAGGGTTTGCGGCACTCATAATCGCTCGGTCGGTGGTTCGATCCCACCCTGGCCCACCCTGGCCCACCCTGGTCCACCCCTCCCACCGGCGCACGGTGACCGGATCGGCGCTGACTCAGCCCCTAGGGCTGCTCTATTATAGAATTGTTCTAGTTTCATCCCTTTGCGGTTCACCGATAGAGCGAAAGTAGAGCCATGAAGAAATCTCCCCGAGCCCTTGGACTCGCGTGTGCAATCCTCGTCGTCGTGGCACTTGTGGCTGGGTGTACCAGCACTGAGGAGGCAAAGCAGGACTACTCCGCAGGATCGTGGATCTTGAACACCACCATCGCTGTGGCCAGCGCAGTGCTTGGCACCTCCACTTATGGTGACGACGACACGTCGGACTGCGACTGGGGCTCGACGAGCCTGAACCCCGTTGCCGTCGTGAACACCTATCCGACGGAGATGCCGCTCTCCATCACCATCAACGACACCCTGGCGAACAACCTGAACTTCTTCCCTGCGTCCAACAACGGTGGGTCCTCGTCGGGCCTCTCGGGCTGCACACTCAGCAGCATGTACGCCGGCACCCAGTCCGTGTCGGTCACGCCGGGGTCAACCGATC
>JALRFT010000103.1 GCA_023261915.1 Acidimicrobiales bacterium
GTTGAACCCACCTTCAAAAGTGTCGCCTCCTTCGGGCAACCACCGCTTCCACCGTCGGATGGCGAATCGCCGTTCGTAGATGCGGCCGTCAACCTCCCATGGTCGGAGCCGAGTCAACCAGTTGTCATGGTCGAATCGAGCCACGGGCAGGCGATGCATCACGTAGCCGGTGCCCGTACCGAGCAGCGCCCACATGAGGCTGCCGAACACCACCGCCCACGTGTCAGGAAGTCGGAAGAGCACTCAACGCTCCCGGGCGCGGCGCACTGCGCCCCGACGCTCGGGAAGGGGGATGGTGCGGCCCCGCCATCGCACCCGCCGCCGCACCACGGTCAGCCACAGCGAGTCGAAGAACACGAGAGCGAAGGCGGCAAAGGGCACGGGATAGGCCATCACTGGCCACCAGCCAAAGTTCCCCAACTGACGCCACATCGTCGCCAGCTGGACGGCGAAGAGCAGGTATCCGACCCATACGTCACCGGTGGATGCCGAACCGACGCCCAACAACCATTGCACCATCTCCGCCGAGGCCGACATGGCGCCACACACCCACACAATGGTGGCGAGCAGGCGAACCCATCCGATGCGAGTCGAGCCCGACGCCATGTTCTTCGACCAGCCCTCCACGAGCTGGCCGAGACCTTGGGGGTACATCCGGAACTCGACTGTCGATTGACCTCCTGCGCCGCGTACGGCAAGGCCTGCTTCAGCAAAGACTCGGCCAAGCGCGAGATCCTCGAGGATCTCGTCGCGCACCGCACCGTGTCCACCCACCTGTCGGTAGTCCTCGGCGCTGCACACGACACACGGTCCAAAGGCACCATGGGCGCGTCCGTCGCGACCCAGCCCGGCGATGCCGACCCCCATGACCGCAATGGTGTTGAACACGGCCGACAGACGCTCGTAAGGGCGCTCCATTCGGTGATAAGGCTGTACCGACAACAGACCACCGGTTCGACGCTGGGCATCGACAACTGCCGCTAAGCCCCCGGGGAGCAGACGCACATCAGCGTCGAGAAAGACCAGCACCGTGCCCAACGCGGCGTCGGCACCCTGGGCACACGCCCACGACTTGCCCGTCCAGCCCTCGGGCAGCGGCGCGCTGTTGAGCACTCTGGCACCGAACTCGCGGGCCACGGCGGCCGTGTCGTCGACCGAGCCGTCGTCGATGACAATCACCTCGAGAGGTGTCGCCGTCTGGTCGGAGAGGCTGGCCAGAAGGTGGGGAAGATTGCGGGCCTCGTCGCGGGCGGGGATGAGCACACTGACCGAACTCAGCGAGGCCGGATCCCCGAGGGAGGAACCGCCCTCGGCACGGGTGAGTCGCGGGACCCGGGCGAGAAGCCACCAACCGGCGAACCAGCCGAGAACGACGACAAGAAATCCCACCCGCACTCGCCAAGCATCGCACCCCTTGACGCCACTTGCCGACACCACCAGCGTCAATACGCCATTTTCCATGTGACCAAAGTCATGCTAACTTTTGCTAGCGGAATGGTTGTATCCGCAAGCACTCTCCGCTTTACTGAGAGAGGCGGACCAACCAGTCCCCACCACCAATGGGAATCAGTCGAAGATCCCCACCAACGGACCACGGAGGTTCGACACCATGAGCAACCCTGTTCTCGACCGATTGAGTGATGTGCAGACGACCGTTCTTGACGGCATCGATCAGGTCCGCACCCCGGCGACTGACATCGCCAAGCGAGCTGTGGGCGTCGCTGACCGCTTCGTTCCCGACCTCGCCCCCACTCGGGCCAAGGTGGGGACTCGCATGGGCGAAGTCCTCGACCGCCAGTACGTGTTCGCCATCGAACTGCTCAAGCGTCAGCGGGCCATGACCAAGTCGATGGTCAAGGCCGTCACCAAGAACAAGCCGGCCAAGACCGCCGCCGCCTGACCAGTAAACCCCGAACGAGATCAGTCGGAGCGGCCAGCCAGCAGGCTGGCTCCTCCGGCCTCGTCAAGAAGATAACGAGCGACCCCGCGGCCAGTGGCTGCGGGGTCGTTTCCGTTGTCGACATGGCGCAACACGACGTGACCATCGGGCGAGGCGAGCAGGCCGGTGACCCGCACACCCTCGGCCGCCGCAAGGGCATAGGCACCAGCGGGCAGATCACAGTCCCCGCCGAGCTCGGCGAGGAACCCCCGCTCGGCGTCAACGGCCATGCGGGTGGGCTGATGCTCGATGGCCGTGAGCGTCGTTCGCAACCGATCACTGGCGCCTTCGCCGCACTCCACGGCCAACGCCCCCTGACCAACCTGAGGCAGCATCACCGACGGATCGAGCACCTCGGCGATGCGATCACTCAAACCGAGGCGGTCGAGGGCGGCGACGGCCACCACCACGGCGTCGATGCCGTCACTGCCCACGTGGTCGAGACGTGTGGCGATGTTGCCCCGCACCCCGCAGAAACGCAGATCGGGCCGCGCCCACGCCAGTTGGGCGCGCCGGCGCACCGAACCAGTGGCCACCAAAGCCCCAGGTACGAGTTCCGCCAACGATCCACCCACGAGAGCGTCCCGAGGGTCGGCCCGATCTGGCACCGCAGCGATTTCGAGGCCGTCGATCGGCACCGCCGGAAGATCCTTCGCCGAGTGCACGGCGAGATCGGCCCGGCCGTCGAGTACTGCGGTGCGGACCTCGGCCACGAACACTCCCTTGCCCCCCAGCTCCCAGATCGGCGTATCGAGACGTTGGTCGCCGGTGGTCCGCACCACCACCAGCTCAACCTCGAGATCAGGGTCCACGGCGGTGAGCAACGACGCCACATGGCGGGCCTGCCACAACGCCAACTCGGAGCCTCGGGTGGCGATGCGGAGAGTCACCACGAACGACTCAGAGATCGAAGAGGTGACGCAGCGACTCCGCCAGCCGCTCGCCCCGCGGTGTTCCCGCCGCTTCCTTGAGGCCCACCGTGGGCTCGTGGAGCAACTTGGCGACGATGGCCCGTGTGAGCGCCTCGATGGCATCACGCTGACGCTCGTCAAGATTCTCGAGCCGGGACGCCACCCGGTCGATCTCCGACTGGCGGACCAGTTCGGCCCGGTCCCGCAGCGCTGCGACGAGCGGAGCAACCTCGCGCGCCGAGGTCACGGCGCCGTAGCGATCGACTTCGGCGTTGACCAATTCCCGGACGAGCGCAATCTCCCCCCGTCGGGCATTGAGACCAGCCTCGGCAAAGGCTCGCAGGTCATCCATGTCAAGCAGGGTCACGCCCTCAAGATCACCGGCCGCAGGGTCCACGTCACGGGGAACGGCCACGTCAACGATGAGCAGCGGGCGAAGGCCCTCGCCGGTGCGCAATGCCATGACCTCGGAGAGATCCGTGTGGAGGACCATGAGCTCAGTGGCACCGGTGCCGGTCAAAAGAAGATCAGCCGAGGCCAGGGCAGCCCCCAGATCACCGAGCGGGACGGACCTGCCGTTGACCTGCTCGGCCAGCTCGACCGAGTGTTCCCACGTGCGGTTGGCAATCATCACCTCGGCGACCCCACTGCCGGCCAGCGACCGCACCATGCCAGTGGCCATCGCCCCGGCGCCCAGCACGAGGATCCGGCGACCGTCAAGCGAGCCGAGTCGGTCAGCCGCCATGGCCACTGCAGCCGTCGACACCGAGGCCACGTGCCGACCGATTGACGTCTCGGTGCGGGCCCGCTTGCCCATCTCGATGGCGTGGCGGAACAAGAGGTTCAGGGCTGGACCCGCAGTGCCGGTCTCCTGCGCCCGCTCCCAGGCGTGCCGGACCTGACCGAGGACCTCGGCCTCACCCACCACCGCTGAGTCCAGACCAGACGTGACCTCAAAGAGGTGTCGGGCACAATCGAGGTCGTAGTGAACGTAGAGGGCGTCGGCGAACCGCTCGGGTGGCAGGTGGGACCAGGTGCTGAGGAACTCGCGCACGTCGTCGTAGGCACCATGGAAGCGCTCGGCGAGGACGTACACCTCCACGCGGTTGCACGTGGATACGAGGACCGCCTCGCCCACGTTGGGACGGCTCTGCAGATCGGTGAGTGCCTTGGCCAAGTCGTCCTCGGACACGGTCATGCGACCGAGCAGATCGAGGTCAACACCTCGGTGACTGAGTCCGATCACCACCACAGACACCGTTACGACCACTCCTGTTCACAGGAACGCACCCAAGCGCGTCCGGCGGGGGATGCCACCGACACCGACAGCATCCCCGCTGGAGCGGGGCGATGCCAACGCGAGCGGCGCAGGTACTCGACGCTCCGGTCCGGTGTGTCAGAGGTCACCGTCATCAGGCCGCCCCCGCGCTCGAACGACGAGGGGACCGACGGCCGGAGTGCTGCTGGTAGAAGGACAGAATCTGCAGTTCGGTAGCGAGATCCACCTTGCGCACCAGCACGTCATCGGGGACGGTGAGCACCACTGGGGCGAAGTTGAGGATCGAATGGACGCCGGCAGCCACGAGCCGATCGGCGACGGCCTGGGCCACCGGAGCGGGGGTGGCGACCACGCCGATGGTGTTCGCCGCGGCGGCCACGATGGACGGCAGATCCTCAACGGGTCGCACCCGCACGCCGGCGATGACCCGGCCGATCTTGTCAGGGTCGCTGTCGACCACGGCGAGAATGGGAAATCCACGGCTCGAGAACCCGCCGTAATTGGCGAGCGCCTGGCCAAGGTTGCCGGCGCCGACGATCACCACGGCGCGCTCCTCGGTCAGCCCGAGCTCGCGACTCATCTGAAAAGCGAGGTAGTCGACGTCGTAACCAACACCGCGGGTTCCGTAGGAGCCGAGGTGCGAGAGGTCCT
>JALRFT010000188.1 GCA_023261915.1 Acidimicrobiales bacterium
ATGCCACGGCGGGAACCGACGACCGCCTGGGGCTGCTGTGAGTTCGTCGACCACGTTCGACACCGTCCTCGTCGTCGACTTCGGTGCGCAGTACGCGCAGCTGATCGCCCGGCGGGTGCGGGAGGCTCACGTCTACTCCGAGATCGTCCCCCACACCATCACCGCCACTGAGGTGGCCGAGCGGGCCCCGTCGGGCATCGTGCTCTCGGGCGGGCCCAAGTCGGTCCACGTCGAGGGCGCTCCGTCGCTCGATCCGGCGATCTACGACCTCGGCATCCCCATCCTGGGTATCTGTTACGGCGCCCAACTCGTCGCCAGCCAACTGGGCGGTGAGGTGTCGCGCACCGGACGCGGCGAGTACGGCCGCACGGCCCTTGAGACCCGGGGCGGAGGAGGTGTGCTCCTTGGGGCCGGTCTACCCGACCGGTTCAACGTGTGGATGAGCCACTTCGACTCCATCGTGACCCCACCGGACGGTTTCGCCGTCACGGCCACCACGCCCGATGCGCCCGTGGCTGCCCTTGAGGACCTCGATCGTCGGATCGCCGGGGTGCAGTTCCATCCCGAAGTGATGCATTCCGAGCACGGTCAGGAAGTGCTGACCAGGTTCCTCTACGACCTGTGTGGTTGCCGGCCGACGTGGACCATGAGTTCGATCATCGAGACTTCCGTGGAGGCCGTGCGTGCCCAGGTGGGCGACGGCCGGGCCATCTGTGGGTTGTCGGGTGGGGTCGACTCGGCCGTAGCGGCGGCCCTCGTGCACAAGGCCATCGGCAACCAACTCACGTGTGTGTTCGTCGACACCGGGTTGTTGCGCAAGGGGGAGGCTGAACAGGTCGTCGAAACGTTCCAGCGCAGCCAGGGCATCGAACTCATCCACGTCCGGGCCGCCGACCGGTTCTTTGATCGGCTGGCGGGCGTCACTGACCCTGAGGACAAGCGCAAGGCCATCGGTGAACAGTTCATCCGGGTGTTCGAAGAGGCGAAAGGCGGCATCACCGACGCCCACTTCCTCGTGCAGGGAACGCTGTATCCCGACGTCATCGAATCGGGCACGTCTGACGCCGCCAAGATCAAGAGCCACCACAACGTCGGTGGCCTACCCGACGACATGGACTTCGAACTGGTCGAACCCCTGCGGGCGCTGTTCAAAGATGAGGTGCGCCGGGCGGGCGAGGAACTCGGGCTTCCGGCCGAGATCGTTTGGCGGCAACCGTTTCCCGGACCGGGCCTCGGCGTGCGCATCATTGGGGAGGTCACGCCCGACAAGGTGGCCACGCTGCAGGAGGCGGACGCCATCGTCCGCGAGGAGATCCACGCAGCCGGTCTCGAACGCGAGATCTGGCAGGCGTTCGCCGTGCTGCCTGACATCCGCACCGTTGGCGTCATGGGTGACGAGCGCACCTACGCCCACCCGGTGATCATCCGGGCGGTGACGAGCGAGGATGCCATGACCGCGGATTGGGCAAGGCTGCCCTACGACCTGCTAGAGCGGATGTCGAGCCGCATCATCAACGAAGTTCCCGGAGTGAATCGCGTGGCCTACGACGTGACGTCGAAGCCACCGGGGACCATTGAGTGGGAGTAATCAACCGCTAGGTGCCAGCAAGGTTGGCGACCACAGGTGCCATCTCGTCCATAGCCTCCACCGGTACGGTCACATACGAGATTCCGAACTGGTCCCGGCGCTGCTGACACTTCTCGATGAGTTGG
The DNA here is from genome assembly GCA_023261915.1 of Acidimicrobiales bacterium. Classification (GTDB taxonomy): domain Bacteria; phylum Actinomycetota; class Acidimicrobiia; order Acidimicrobiales; family Acidimicrobilacustridaceae; genus M30B73. The sequence continues at coordinate 1,714 of JALRFT010000188.1, forward strand.
TTCACCGGTCCGGCGAGAGCATGAGGGCTCGAGAGTGCTTCCTCGGCCGTGAGCCCGAAGGCGGGACCGAGTGCCTCGGCGAGCGCCATCGGGTCATCGGTCACCGTGGCGAGTTCCACTCGTACCTGCAGCTCAATGGACGTGAACCGGTCCCCAGCGGCCTCGGCTATCCAGCGCACCTTCTCAGAGGTGGCTGCGTCGGTGGCGCTCGGGCCTGACTCGGTGCCGATCCGTCCCGAACGCATGTCGATGTTGAGCCCGACGATGTCAGCCTCCGCCCCGGCGAGCGTGAGCATGCGCCGGCCCCCACCGCCGAGGAACAGTGGCGGGTGAGGGGACTGCACCGGTCGAGGCGACCCGACGAGACCGTCGATGCGATAGTGACGCCCGTTGAAATACACCGGATCGGGACCCATGAGGGCTTTGATGATGTGGACGGATTCGGTGAGACGTTCGATACGAATTCCGGCTCGCTCCATCTCGAGGCCGACCTGTTCGTAATCGCCGGGCATCCATCCGGCCCCGACCCCGAGTTCAAGTCGACCCCCGGACAACAGGTCGATCGTGGCCGCCTCCTTGGCGAGCATGGCGGGATGGTGCAGGTCGTTGCAGTAGACGACGGATCCCACCCGAAGTGTCGTCGTGGCGTCGGCAGCAGCCATCATCGCCGGGGTCGTGGCGAACTGCTCGCGGTGGTGCTCGGCCACCGAGAGGACCGAGTACCCGAGGTCCTCAGCCCGGCGTGCGGTCTCCGCCCATCCGGCCGCGTCGGCCGCCGATGAGGCCTGGACGCCGAATCGGAAAGGGTGGCGGGGGAGATCCATCGAGGGCGACCGTAGCGCGGGGCCACTCCGGCGGCCGTCATGAGTGGTGCGTACACTCACCCCATGGCCGACCGCGACCCTCTCAACGACTTCGACATCCGGGCCTTCAGTCATGACGGCAAGGAACGCCGGGTGTTCACCGCCGGCAGTGGCCCGGCGGTCATCGTGCTCGCCGAGATGCCCGGTATCACCCCTCGGGTGGCGGACTTCGCCCGACGAGTGGTCGCCCTCGGCTGCACCGTGTGGATGCCGGAACTCTTCGGAGTTCCGGGGCAGCCACCCGGCAACCTGGCCTACCTCCGTTCGCTCCCGGCGGCCTGTGTGGCCCGGGACTTCGCGGCGTTCGCCGCTGGCACCACGGCACCGGTGGTCGGATGGTTACGGGCACTCGCTGCTGAGGCCCACACCGAATGCGGGGGCCCGGGGGTGGGAGCGGTCGGCATGTGCTTCACCGGTGGATTCGCCCTCGGGATGATGGTTGATGAGCGCATGGTGGCCCCCGTGCTCAGTCAGCCTTCTCTCCCTATCGTGTTGCCGTGGCGGAAAGGTAACGCCGCCGAGGTGGGTCTTTCCGCCGAAGATCGTCAGCGGGTGGCCGACCGGGCGGCCCAGGGTGTGTGCGCACTCGGGCTTCGTTTCACCGGTGACCCGCTCGTCCCAGCGGCACGTTTTGCTGCGCTGTCGGAGTTGATGGGGGAGTCATTCATTGCCGTGGAGATCGATTCCTCACCCGAGAATTCCAATGGCATCGGTGGTCGGGCGCACTCGGTGTTGACCGAGGAACTCGTTGACGAGGTTGGTCACCCCACCCGTAACGCCCTCGACCAGGTCCTCACTTTTCTGTCGGACCGACTGCTCGCCAGCTGAGACGGTCCGGGCCTCACCCGCCCACCGGTACCATCGGCGTCAATGGACGAACTCCTCGAGGGTCTCAACCCTGCCCAAGCTGAGGCGGTACTTCACGCCGAGGGGCCGCTTCTGATCGTGGCGGGCGCCGGATCGGGCAAGACCCGCGTGCTGACCCACCGCATCGCCCACCTCATCCGAAACGGCGTCTCACCCTTCGCCATCCTCGCCATC
>JALRFT010000210.1 GCA_023261915.1 Acidimicrobiales bacterium
CCACTCGTCAAGCAGCCCAACGATGGAACGGATCATCCTGGTCTTGGCCTGACCACGCTCTCCCAGAAAGATCACGTCGTGACCGGCGAGCAGCGCGTTCTCTAACTGCGGAAGCACGGTGTCCTCGTAGCCCTGGACGCCGGGGAAGAGCTCCTCGCCCGAACGGATCCGGGCAATGGCGTTGCGTCGGATCTCCTCTTTCACGGGCACGCTTTCCCAGCCCGATGCCCGCAGGGCCCCAAGGGTCTCTGGTCGGTCGCTCATGCATCCTCCCTGTCACAAAGCCTGACGGACGGACGTCCCCGGGCCATACGTGCAGACGACCGGCACGCTAGCGGCTTCCCACCAAGACCGGTCAGCCGAGCAGCGAGGGCGCGAGGCTCCAGTCCACCGAGGCCAAGGTGTGCGGAGCGACAGCATCCAAGTGGGCGTAGCCGAGCGGAATGGCCAGTCCGATGCGGGTGGCGGCTCGCGCCAAGGAAGGGTCCAGGAGGCCGGGTGAGGAGGCGACCACCGTGTCCATGGCAAAAATCCGTCCGTACACCCAGTCGAGCGAGCGGGCCACGTCGGGGTGGTATCGGGCGGCGAGATGGCTCTCCATCCGAAACCGTCGCCAGGTTCGGCGCTCCTCGCCGCCCATCGTTGCGAGCAGCCCCGTGATGGCCTCGCCCCAGGCCACACCGTCGAAGTAGGTGGACGCCACATGGCCCCGGTCCGAACGCATCACGGCGTCGGTGATCACGCGGACCGAATCACATAGGAGTTCCTCTTTGGACTCATACAGCCCGTAGATGGCCCCATGGGTCATTCCTGCCCGGCGACCGATACGGGTTGCCGTCGCCCGGTTCAGGCCCACACGGGCAATGACCTCCATGCATGACTGCATCAGGAGCGCCCGTGTCACGTCGTCATCGAGAGTCGTCACCTCAGGAAGCGGCAGTCGAACGAAAGGTGGGAGGGGGAGGCCGTCGGTGGGGCGTCGCAGCGCGGCGCGCAACAGACGGAACGCCGTTGCCCAATCGATCGCCCCACCCCCGTCGGCCTCCACGTTGGTTGCCTCCGCAAAATGGACCGGGACAAGTGACGCCTCACCCGCAGCCGCCTGGTCGCCCACGGGCCCCGGAGGTGGGCCAACGGGGGCCGCAACCGCACACCTCGGTCCGTGGGCGTCGAGAGTCATGAGACCGAGCAGGATCGACAGGACGAGCGCACTCGCCGCCGTGGCCGATGGATCATGGTCCGGCCCCACCCGCCAGCGGTCGAAGGCTCGACTGGCGTCGAGGCCGACAACCTCGGCGAGGGTGTCCTCGCGGTGGGTGAGGGTCATCAGGTCAAGTCCCACCCGACAGCCCGCCGACGGACTGGCCAGACGCTCGAGCAGTTCCTCGCCGTCCTCCTCGTCACCTCCACCGATGAAGTAGTCGAGGCCGAGATCGAGGAGGTCACCAACTTCCGTCCGGCAACGATTCACCCACAGGTCGACAAGGAGCTCGCTGCTGTCCTCGTAGCGGGCATAGACCGCCCCGGTGGACAGACCAGCCCGGCGGGCGACTGCTGTCGGTCCGAGACGGTCAGGGCCGAGGGCAAGCGCTTCGGCGAGTACCGCATCCCTGATGCGCTCATCATTTCCCGCCCGGCGCCCCGAGCCACGATTGGCTGCTGGCACGACCACTGTCTACCAGTGGACCCACCTCCCCGCCCGGGTCGTGTTCGCATCCGATGGAGCGGGAACCGCAGAGTTGGGGGTGCTTCCCGGCGGGACGCTACCGTTCAGGCCATAGGCGCAGGGGTGCTAGCCCCAAGGCGACATCCTTCAACAGCGACGTGATGACCAGATGACCGGGAGGACATCCCCGTGACCGCAACCCAGGACCGACCGGCAGGGACCGGCACCCCGCGGAAGCAAGCCACCCGCATCAACAAGCCCGTCCGCCACCGATCGATCCCTCTGCTCGACATCTACCAGACGGCAGTGGGCAAGAAGTGGGTGATGGCGATCACCGGAATCGGCCTGATGGGCTTCGTGTTCGCCCACATGTTCGGCAATCTCAAGATGTACTTCGGCCCGGCTGACTATGACAGTTACGCCGACGCGCTCAAGACCATCGCCTACCCCTTCTTCCCCAAGACCATGGTCCTGTGGCTCCTGCGGGTCGGTCTGCTGGCGTTCTTTGCCCTCCACATCCACTCGGCCTATTCCCTCACCCGCATGAACCACCGGGCCCGGCCGACCAAGTACTCCCGACGGGACTACATCGCCGCCAACTTCGCTGGCCGGACGATGCGCTGGACCGGCATCATCATCGGCCTCTTCCTGCTGTGGCACCTCGCCGACCTGACCTTCGGTGTCGGCAACCCCGACTACGTCTACGGCGCGGTGTACAACAACGTCGTCACCACGTTCGACCGTTGGCCGGTGGCACTGCTGTACGTGGTTGCCAACCTCGCCCTCGGCATCCACCTCTACCACGGCTCGTGGAGCATCTTTCAGACCGTGGGTTCGATGAACCCCCGGTTCAACCCGATGCGGAACCCGGTGCGCCGGGGCTTCGCCGCCGGATTCACCATCGTGGTGATCGGGGCCAACATCAGTTTCCCCCTCGCAGTGCAGTTTGGGATCGTCGGCGGCTGAAGGGCCGCAGGAGGCAACCATGGGCATCACGCTCGACGCAAAGTCCCCCTCGGGTCCGATCGAGGACCGGTGGAACAACCACAAGTTCTCGGTGAAGTTGGTCAACCCGAACAACAAGCGCAAGTTCACGGTACTGGTCGTCGGTACCGGTCTCGCCGGTGCGGCAGCCGCAGCGTCGTTGGCGCAGCTTGGCTACAAGGTGAAGGTCTTCACTTTCCACGACACCCCCCGACGGGCCCACTCCATTGCCGCCCAAGGCGGCATCAACGCCGCCAAGAACTACAAGAACGACGGCGACAGTGTGCAGCGCCTGTTCTACGACACGGTCAAGGGTGGCGACTTCCGCTCCCGTGAATCGAATGTCCACCGTCTCGCCGAG
>JALRFT010000236.1 GCA_023261915.1 Acidimicrobiales bacterium
ACCACTCGTGGCCCGCCCGGGTAGCTCAGTCGGCAGAGCAGCTCACTCGTAATGAGCAGGTCAAGGGTTCGATTCCCTTCTCGGGCTCCAGACCCGTGACTCCTAAACGCCCCCCGGTACTTTGTCGCTCTGAGGTCGATCTCCTTCTTTGGAGAAGGGGTAGAGTTTTCCGGCCACGAAGGGAGCGTCACATGGCGTCAGCGTGTTGTTCATCTAGTCCTCTCGCCAAGGTGCATCTGGATCACGCCCTTGGGTCTGCTCCGACCACGGTCGATCCCGCCCATCACGGACGGTCCCGCCCTGAGGGTGAGCGAGCTGATCTGCTCGTCGTGGGCCGGATCGTCACCGGCGATCAGGCCTGTCCGACTGCAGAGGCCATGGCCGTCTCGGGTGGAGCGATCATCGGGATCGGTTCGAAAGCCGAGATGGATGCGCTTGTGGGTCCGTCCACGAAGACGATCTCACCTGACGGGTTCGTGCTCCCCGGGCTGATCGATCCCCACATGCACATCTTCACGTCGTTGCTGAACCTCACGTGGACCGACCTTTCCCACGCACGCTTCCCGAAGTTCGACGACATCCTTGATGCCATCAACGCCACGGCCACCAAGACGGCTCCGGGTGAGTGGGTGCTCGGCAAACAGTTCGACCCGAGCCTCTATCCCGGTGAGCCGATCCTCACCCGTGACGCCATGGACAAGGCGGCGCCCAACAATCCCGTGCTGGTTATGAACGCCTCGGGTCACTTCTTCTACGCCAACTCGGCGGCGTTCGCCGCCGCCGGGGTCACCGACGACACTCCTGATCCCCCCGGTGGAATCTTTGGTCGGTCTGACGGGAAGCTCAACGGCACCATTGGTGAGCCGCCGGCGATGATGGTCATGCTGGGTCCGTTGCCCAAGCCGACCCCTCAGGAGATCGCTGCGGGAGTGAACGAGATCCTCATGGCGGCAGCCCGTCGCGGGGTGACTTCGGTTCGCGAAGCAGCTACGGGCAGCATCGCTGGGATCAGCGAGTACGCCCTTTTGCACCAACTCAATGGTGCTTCCCGTCTGCCAGTTCGGGTTTCAACGGCCCAGTTCTCTCTCGTCGGTGGAAGGACACCGGTCGAGGCGGCGGCAGCGTGGGCCGCTGCGGGAGTCACGCCCTTCAGTGGTGACGAGATGGTGCGCGCCGACGCCTGGAAGGTGATCACCGACGGCTCCAACCAAGGTCGGTCCGGCTACTTCATGCAGCCCTATCTCGGGGAGGACACCGGCGGGAAGGCCGACTGGACCCCCGAAGGTCTGCGAGAAGCGTTCCGAGCCGGTTTGGATGCCGGTTGGCAGCTCATGGTCCACACCAATGGCGACGCCGCCGTTGAGTTCGCATTGGAAGCCGCCGAGGAAGTGTTTCCGGGGTACGCCGCCGCCGATCTGCGGCATCGGTTCGAGCATGTGTCATTCACCACTGACGACCAGTTGACCCGCATGGCGGCTGTCGGAATCTCACCGAGCTTCCTCATGAACCACGTCTACTTCTGGGGTGCAGCGTTCCGCGACACGATCCTCGGTCCGGAACGTGCGGAGCGACTCGACCGTCTGGCGTCGGCATACGCCGCCGGTCTGCGGCCCTCGATCCACTCTGACTACAACGTCACCGACATCGATCCGTTGCACAGCGCCCGCACCGCCGTGCAACGCAAACTGCAGGTCGATGGCACCGTGCTCAACCCCAATGAGTGTGTGACTCCGGAGCAGGCCCTCGCCGCCATCACGACGCACGCCGCGTGGCAGATCCACGCCGACGATCGCGGGACTTTGGCGGTCGGGAATCGGGCCGACTTTGCGGTGGCTTCAGACAACCCGTGGTCGAGCGACCCCGAGGGCTGGCCGGCCATCTCGTTCCACGAGACCTACATCGACGGGTCCCCGGCTTTTCAGGCCTGAACTTTCCTCCTAGGCTCGAACGGTCGGTGAGGGTCGAGACTCTGTTCGTGTGGACTGCGCTTCGCGTGGGGTGAGAAGGGGTCAACGTTGACTTTCGTCCGGGGCGAGTGATGCGCTCCGGCTGGTCCACCACGCCAGTCCTCCGACTGGAATGAGCGCCACAAAACAGAGCGCCGTATACGACCCGAACGTCACGATGAGGCCGGCGACGACCCCACCGAGTGCTCCGGCGACGTTCATGGTGAGGTCAGAAAGACCTTGCACCGCAGGGCGTTCCCTAGGTGCGACGGCGTCGACGATCAGGGTGGACCCGGCGATGAGGGTGCACGACCACCCGAGTCCGAGGAGGAACAGCCCAAGACCCAGGACGGGAACGTTCCCTCCGTGGGTGAGGCCACTGATGAGACACGCCGCCACGAGAATGACAACCCCGGCAAGGATCACTCGGGAGCATCCATGGCGATCTACAAACCACCCCACCACGGGGGAGAAGGCGTACATGCCGAGGATGTGCACACTGATGACGAGGCCGATGAGTGACACGGTGACGTCCACGTGTGCCATGTGGACCGGGGTCATCACCATGATCATCACCATCACGACGTGACCAACGGCGATCGCCGTCATGCCTGTTATCGCCAACGGTTCGGCGCGCAGGTGTTTGATGCCTTCGGCCAGTCGCGGTCGTGATGTGTCGGTGTCCGGACTGCTCTGACGCTCCCGAGTGGTCAAGGCGAGCAGGTACGGGTCGGGTCTCAGGAGCGCGAAAAGAACGATGCCGGCAGCGGTAAGGGTGACAAGGGCGAGCACATACGGCCCGGCGAGACGTGGAAGCCCCCACCGCTCAGCAAGGTTTCCTGAGGGGTCCAGCAGGTTCGGTCCGAGGACCGCTCCGAGGGTTGCCGCCCAAATCACCCAAGACAGTGATCGAGCCCGATGCTTTTCGCTGGCGAGGTCGGTGGCGGCGTAGCGCGCCTGGTAACCGGCCGCCTGAGCGCCGCCGAGGAGCAGACTCCCCGCCAGCACCATCCACAGCGCTTGGCTCATTGCGCCTCCGGCGACGACGAGCGCTCCGAGCGCGCCAATGCCGAAGCCAAGCACGAGCGAGGTGCGGCGCCCCCGACTGAGCGCGGACCGGGCAAGAGGCAATGCCCACAGGGCTGCCCCGGTAACGGCTGCGGTCTGGGCGAGGCCGGCGGCGGCGTCGCTCCCGGCGATGGAGTCCGCAAGCAGTGCACCGGCGGGAACAGTCCCGGCGATGGCCATGCCACTGAGGACCTGACTGGCCGAGAGAACCCCGACGCTGCGACGGGCAACGACGGCGACCGGTGTGTCGTCCCTGGCCTTCATTGCGGTCATCGGCTGCAACCTAGTGCCACCCGTGGCGCACCTCACTGTGTGGTCGCTGGGGAAGATGACGCCTTTCCTGCCTAGGTCGACCTCGGGTAACCTTGGCTCTCCGACGAGCGAAACCAGGTGGTAATCATGGATTCTGAGGCGCTTGGTCTGCCCCCCGCAGACGACAAGTTCGGCCCTCAGGCGCTCACGTTCGACGACGTCCTCTTGGTCCCCCGGCGTTCAGAGGTTCTGCCGGGCGATGTATCGACGGCCGCCCGGCTCGCCGACGGCCTCGAACTCCACATCCCAGTGGTATCGGCCGCCATGGACACTGTGACCGAGTCGTCGATGGCGATCGCCATGGCTCGAAACGGTGGTCTCGGGATCCTTCACCGCAACCTGCCGGTCGAGGCCCAAGCTGCCGAGGTGGACCGGGTGAAGCGGTCCGAGGCGGGGATGATCACCGACCCCGTCGTGCTCACCGGAGCCGAACCGGTCTCCCAGGCGCTCGAGTTGTTGGCGCGTTACCGGATCTCGGGTCTGCCGGTGGTCGATGACGACCAGCGACTGGTCGGCATCCTGACCAATCGTGATCTTCGTTTTGAGGATCAGATGGACCGACCGGTGTCAGAGATCATGACCTCCAAAGGTCTGGTCACCGCCCCGCTCGGCACCACGTTGGCTCAGGCCAGTGAGTTGCTGCGCGAGCACCGCATTGAGAAGTTGCCGGTGATCGACGCCGACGGTCGACTCAGCGGACTCATCACCCTCAAGGACATCCGCAAGCGACTGCAGTACCCGAATGCCACCAAGGATGCCCATGGCCGACTCCAGGTTGGGGCGGCGATCGGCGTGGGTGACGACGCCATCAAGCGGGCGGAGGCACTCGTGACGGCGGGGGTCGACGTCCTCGTGGTGGACACGGCGCACGGTCACAGTACGTCGGTGCTCGACACGGTGCGTCAGGTCGCCTCTCGTTTCCCCGAGGTGATCGTGATGGGCGGAAATGTGGCAACCGCTGAGGCCGTCCGGGATCTCGCTCAGGCGGGGGCGTCCATCGTCAAGGTAGGGATCGGCCCGGGTTCGATCTGCACCACCCGGGTCGTTGCCGGTGTCGGCGTACCCCAACTCAGTGCCATCCACGAGTGTGCGACTGCAGCGGCCGAGGTCGGGGTGACCATCGTTGCTGACGGCGGGATCCGTTACTCGGGAGACATCGCCAAGGCCATCGCCGCCGGTGCCGATGTCGTGATGCTCGGTGGGCTGCTCGCCGGTACCGAGGAGAGTCCCGGTGAGCTCGTTCCCCTGCGCGGTCAGTACTTCAAGGAGTACCGCGGCATGGGTTCGCTTGGGGCCATGGATGCCCGCTCGCATTCCAAAGATCGCTACTTCCAGGCGGAGGTCACCACCCCCGACAAGGTGGTGCCCGAAGGAATTGAAGGCCGTGTTCCCTACCGGGGACCTCTGGCCCAGGTGCTGCACCAGGTCGTTGGCGGCCTGCGCAGTGCCATGGGTTACTGCGGCGCACCCGATCTCGGCACACTCCGACGTGACGCTCGTTTCGTTCGCATCACGTCGGCCGGTGTGCAGGAGAGCCATCCCCACGACGTCACCATCACCAACGAGGCACCGAACTATCCGATGAGCTAGGGCCGCGAGGTCTCCTCACCGGATCGGGTGCTGACGGGAGCATTCCACCAATGGCTGATCAGACGTTGTTCGCCGATGAGGCGATGCCGTTCATGACCCAGATCTACTCGGCGGCGTTGCGCATGACCCGCAACCCTGCCGATGCTGAGGATCTGGTCCAGGAGACCTACCTGCGGGCGTACCGGGGGTTCGGTGGGTTCAAGGAGGGCTCGAACCTCCGGGCGTGGTTGTACCGGATCCTCACCAACACCTTCATCAACCAGTACCGCTCACGGCAGCGACGACCGGAAGAGACCGAGCTTGACGAGCAGGAGGACATGTATCTGCTGAAGCGGATCGGTGGGCTCGAAGCGGTCAACGCCGGCCGGAGTGCAGAGGACGAGCTCATGGATTACTTCACCGACGAGGAGGTGACCGGCGCCCTCGACGATCTGCCCGAGAACTTCCGGGTGCCGGTCCTGCTCGCCGACGTGGAGGGCTTCTCCTACAAGGAAATCGCCGAAATGCTCGACGTTCCCATCGGAACGGTGATGAGCCGGCTCCACCGGGGAAGAAAAGCCCTCCAGAAGGGGTTATACGACTACGCCAGTTCCCGGGGCCAGTCTCCGGTGCCGTCGGACACTGCTTCGTGACCGCCGGTGTCGGGGTGGGGAGGCCCCGGCCCATATCTCACAGCGCATCACCACGACCGATACGCAGGACGCACAGTGAGCTCAGACATGACCGACCACGACCTACCGCACGAACATCTCGACGGCTACTGCGTCGACGCGCTCCGTGAGCTCTACCTGTTCCTCGATGGCGAACTGACCGAAGAGCGGCGGGTCGTCATCGAGGCCCACATCAACGAGTGTTCCCCGTGCATGGAGAAGTTCCAGTTTGAGGACGATCTGCGTGTCGGGATCCGCACCGTGGTGCAAGGCCAGGTACCGCCCCCCGATTTCCGGGACCGACTGCTGTCGGCGATTGATCAGGCGGCCGCCCAGAGCGGCGGGGCCTGACCCGGTCCGGTTGAGCAGTCTGGCAGCGGCGAGTGTCGCCCTGCCCGCTGCGCCCCCTATCATCGGTCCATGACCCTCTCCGTCGTATGGACGTTCTGGATCGCCGTGGCGCTCGTCGTGCCGGCCATCGCTCTCGTCGTCGCCACCGTCATTGGTTACGTGGTGAAGGTGTCCAAGCCCCGCTACCCGAGTAGCTGAGTCCGGTACCCGCGATGTCACCTTCCGCCGTCGACTGGTCGTTGGCGGAACGAGTGGCGGTGCGGGTGGCCGGCCGGGAACCCTTCGCCGAGTCGTACCACGCCGACTCTCTCCGTCCGGACTTCGATCGGTTCACCGCCCTTGCCGAAGATCTGGTGGCGGACTGCACCGGCCTGCGCAGTGCCGCGGGTCCTGCCCGGGCCCGGGTGACTGATCGGGCCGGTTGGATCCAGGCCAACCTCGCCTCGTTCGGGCGTCTGCTCCGACCGGTGCTCGAACGCTTCGACACGGCTGCGGGGGCGAACCTCCTCGCTCCCGTCACCAGTCGCGTCACCGGTGCCGAGGTCGGCTTGATGTTGGGCTGGCTCAGCACCCGTGTGCTGGGGCAGTACGACCTGTTGGTCATTGAGGACGAAGCGCCCGACGAACAGGACCTCGTCTACTACGTCGGGCCCAACGTGCTGTCCCTCGAACGGCGATTTGCCTTCCCCCCGTCGGAGTTCCGGTTGTGGCTCGCTCTCCATGAGGTCACCCACCGCGCTCAGTTCACCGGTGTGCCGTGGATGCGACCCCACTTCCTCGGGATGGTCGAACAGGTCGTGTCCGCCGTGGGGCCCGACCCTGCCCGGTTCGCTGCCGCCATCGGGCGAGCAGCCGATGCCCTGCGCAGCGGGCGCAACCCGCTTGCTGACGGTGGAGTGATGGCTCTCGTGGCATCAGATGAACAGCGAGAGGTCATGGAGCAGATGTCCGGCCTGATGAGCCTGCTCGAGGGGCACGGTGACGTGACCATGGATCGTGCCGGTGCCCATCTCATCCCGTCGGCGCCACGGTTCGCCCGGGTGCTGCGTCAGCGCCGCCAACAGGTGAGCGGACTGGCGCGGGTGTTCCAACAGGTCATCGGTCTCGAGGCCAAGTTGGCCCAGTACGAACAAGGTGAGCGGTTCATCGCCGTCGTCGAGTCCGAGGATCCCGCCCTCATGGATCGGGTGTGGTCCGACCCGGCGCTGTTGCCGTCCCTGGCGGAGATCCGTCAGCCCGAGACATGGGTGGCGCGGGTGCGGGCCGGTGCACCCACCTGATCTGCCGCCGTCCGACGCCGCTCGTGACGCGCTCTGTGCCTCGCGGCTCGCACGCTGTTCGTTTCCACCGTCGGGCACCCCTTTGGTCTGTGCCGTATCCGGCGGCGCTGACTCTCTCGCCCTGTTGATCCTCGCCGTTGCGGCCGGATGTGATGTCACCGCCGTACACGTCGACCACCAGTTGCGACCGGGGTCGGACCGTGAAGCGTCGCTGGTCGCCGACGCCGCCCGGCAGCTCGGTGCCAAATTTCGGGCCGAACAGGTGACGGTGGAACCGGGGCCGAACCTTGAGTCCCGGGCCCGCGACGCGCGCTGGTCGGTGCTGCCCGACGACGCCGCCACCGGCCACACGGCTGACGATCAGGCCGAGACCGTGCTCCTCAACTTGTTGCGCGGGACGGGTGTGTCGGGTCTGGCCGGGATGCGCACCGGTCGACGTCATCCGATTCTCGGGTTGCGTCGATGGGAGACCGAGGAGCTCTGTCGGGCGTGGGGGTTCACCCCGGTCGAGGATCCCTCCAACCGGGATCCGGCGTACCTGCGCAACCGGGTGCGCCACGAGGTGCTCCCGCTGCTCGGCGACGTCGCCGGACGTGATCCGGTGCCCCAGTTGGTGCGCACAGCGTCCCAGGCGCGTGCCGCCATCGACCATCTCGCAGCGGAAGCGGATCGACTCGTGCCTGACCCCACTGACGTTGCGGCATTGCGCGCAGCGCCGTGGGCCGTGTCGTCGGTAGCTCTGCACCGGTGGTTGCGTCAGTGTTCTCCCGCTGGTCAACCACCTGACGCGGCGTCGGTGGAACGGGTACGGGCCGTGGTCGACGGGGTGCATCGGGCCACCGAAGTTGTCGGTGGGTGGCGGGTGGTCCGCAGTGCCGGGCGTCTGTCTCTCGCGCCGCCGGCCGAGCGAGCCGTCTAGGACGGGCCGCGGTAGACGCGGATCTCGTCGAGGTTGCGGTAGCGCTCGGCGACGTCGAGGCCGAACCCGAGGACGAAGTCGTCGGGGATGGCGAAGCCCACGTAGCGGAGGTCACTGCGCTCCACGGTGTCGGCCCGGGCCAACAAGGCACACACCTCGAGCGAGGCCGGGTTGCGTGACGTGAGGTTCTTGCGCAGGTAGGTGAGCGTCAGGCCCGAGTCGATGATGTCTTCGACCAACAGGACGTGACGTCCGGTGAGATCGGCATCGAGATCCTTGACGATGCGCACGACCCCACTCGTCTTGGTGGCGCTTCCGTAGGACGACACGGCCATGAAGTCGAACTCGACCGGAAGATCGATGGTGCGCGACAGGTCCGCCATGAACATGAACGCCCCTTTGAGCACCCCGACGAGCAGGGGCGCCTCACCGGCGTAGTCGGCAGTGATGGCCGCCCCGAGTTCAGCGATTCGGGTGTGTAACTGCTCGGAGGTGATGAGCACCTCGCCGAGTGTGGGATCGGTGTCGCGGTTCCATGCCGTGGTGTCGCTCACGAAGGCGCACCCTAGTGGCCCGTCCCACCCCCTCCGGTCTGACCGTGCCTCGGGCTGGGTTCACCCCCTATCCTCTCCCACGTCCGCAGTCGGCGGATCGGAGGTACCCCATGACCGAGACCACGCCATCGGCGGTGAACGGTTCGCCCGTCGGTGACCCAGCACCCCCCGTCGATCACGATCGCCTCGAGGCCGCCGTGCGCGAGATCCTCATTGCCATCGGTGAGGACCCGACCCGTGACGGCCTGCTGGCCACCCCTGGTCGGGTGGCGCGTATGTACGCCGAGGTCTTCGCCGGTCTGTCCGAGGATCCGGCTGATCACCTCGCCACCGTGTTCGAAGCGGATCACGACGAGATGGTCATGGTCCGTGACATCCCGTTCGCGTCAATGTGTGAACACCATCTCGTGCCATTCCTGGGGCGGGCGCATGTGGCCTACATCCCCAACGCCGACGGTCGCATCACCGGATTGTCCAAGCTGGCCCGGCTGGTGGACGGGTTCGCCCGTCGACCCCAGGTGCAGGAACGGCTCACCACTCAGGTGGCCGACGCCCTCGTGGCGCGTCTGGAGCCCAAGGGTGTGCTGGTCATCATCGAGGCCGAGCACCTGTGTATGACGATGCGCGGGGTGCGTAAACCCGGCTCGTCAACGGTGACCTCGTCAGTGCGGGGGTTGTTCCGTGAGAACGCCGCCACCCGCAGCGAGGCCATGCGACTCGCCATGGGCCGCGACTGAGTGGGGTGTCCCCCCTGCTGACCCCTTCGGCGGTCCCCATCCCCGCCGTCATGGGGGTGCTCAATGTCACCCCGGACTCGTTTTCCGACGGCGGGGAGCACGACGATGTGGAACGAGCCGTGGCTCGCGGGCTCGCCATGGTGTCCGAGGGTGCGATGGTCATCGATGTCGGCGGCGAGTCGACCCGGCCGGGAGCCGAGCCGGTGGGCACCGAGGAGGAACTGCGCCGTGTCGTGCCGGTGGTGGAGATGCTCGCCCACGCCCTTGACGGCTCGGCGCGCGTGTCGGTCGACACCCGGTCGCCGGTGGTGGCCGCGGCAGCCGTCGATGCGGGGGCCACGCTCATCAACGACGTTTCGGCGACGTTGTGGCCGGTGGCGGCCGAGCTGGGGGTCGGGTGGGCGGCCATGCACGGCTGCGACGACCCCCGCACGATGCAGGTCAATCCCACCTACGACGACGTCGTGGCTGAGGTGGTGGCGTTCCTCGTGGAACGGGCGTCGACGGCCGTTGGCGCCGGGGTGGCCGAGGTGTGGATTGACCCGGGGTTCGGGTTCTCCAAGACCCCCGAGCACAACCTGCAGGTCCTGGCCCGCCTCGACGTGTTCGTGGCCACCGGCTGGCCGGTGATCATGGGAACCAGTCGCAAGAGCACGTTGGGGCTTCTGCTCGCCGAAGCGGACGGCGGGGCCGAACCGGTCCCCGTGGATGACCGGCTTGAGGGGTCGGTGGCGACCGCGGTGTGGTCGGCGTTCCAGGGAGCGGCAATGGTGCGGGTCCACGACGTGGCCGCCACGGTGGGGGCCTTCACCGCCGCCTTCGGCCAACCCCGCTGAATCTGCCCGGCGTCGGCCACCCTTAGTGGCCGAGCCTGTGGATAAGTTGTCCGTGTGAACCTTTTTTCCGCTGAAATCAGGGGTTTTCGGCTCGTTTCGGCCCCGTGCCGGTGTGAAAGATGGCACGATGTTCGCCGTGGCAGTCAAGGGCAAGTGGCAGCAAGGGATCGTTCCCCGGAATTTTCACTGGATTATCGAGGGCCAACTGGCCGTCTGTGAGCGGCCGGGTGGGTACGGGGTGAACCACCGGCGGGTGCGCCGCCAGGAGGAAATCGTCTGGATCCGTGAGCAGGGGTTCACCTCGGTGATCTCGCTCATCGGGGCGCCCCAC
>JALRFT010000259.1 GCA_023261915.1 Acidimicrobiales bacterium
CTGAGCGTCAACCTGACGCCAGGCGTACGTCACGGTGCGACCCTCAGGGTCGGTGGAGGTGGCGTCAATCGTCGCCGTGCCGCGGTTCTCAACCTCGGCCAGCGTCTGGTTCAGACCACCCGGCAAAGTAGGGGGAAGGTTCGGGCCGACATTGACCTCCACGTCACCGACAGCCGTGCCGTTGGGAAGACCGTCGGCCGCTGACGCCTTGAAATACAGCGTGGTGGCATCGGAAGTATTCGGCGAGGTGAAGGTCACCACCGGCTGGTTGGTGGCGGAGAGCACGACCCGGTTCGGATCGTCAACGGCGAGCTCGTCGCCGGTGGCGTTGACCTGGGTCCACGAGTAGGTGAGAGGGAACGCCTCAGGGTCGGTGGCGGTGCCATCGAGCGTGACCGGCGCACGGTTCTGGACGCTGAGCGTCTGGTCGGCACCGTTGGCGAAGGTCGGGGCCAGGTTGGCGAGGACACGAACCTCAATGGACGCTTCGGTATCACCGAGATCAAGACCGTCACTGGCCACCACCCGGAAGAACAGGTTGGTGGCGTCCGCTCCGCGAAGCGTCGTGAAGTCGAGAATCGCCTGATTGTTGTTGGCGAGGTAGCTATCGGGCAGCACCCGACGCGGGTCGCCCTCGGGGATGGTGAAGCCGTTTGCATCCACCTGACGCCACACGTAGGACACGGTGCGACCCTCAGGGTCCAGAGCGGATGCGATGATCCGCACCGGGGCGCCGTTGGCCACATCCGGGATCACCTGTGAGTTCCCGTTGCCGAATACCGGTTCGAGGTTCCGGCGGATCTTGACCGCCACCTCGGCGTCAACCGTGCCACCCACCGGGTCGCCGTCACTGACCGCCGACTTGAAGTAGAGGCGGAATTCACGTGACTGGTTCGGAGCGGTGAAGGTCACCACCGGACTGGTGGTGCTTGACAGCTGCACCCGATCGGGGTGATCGGGGGGAAGCACAACACCGAACTCGTCAACCTGACGCCAGTTGTAAGTGATGGGCTGGCCGTCGGGATCGTCAGCGGTGACGTCCATGGTCACCGTGCTACGGGTCGGAATCGGCGGCGTGCCGTTGTCCTCGTAACCAAGTCGCTGGAACTGGCCGTTTCTGATCTGGGGCGCGATGTTGGGATCGACGTTGACGACGACGGTGTCCTCGCCATAGGTCTGGCCGTCATCAACACGAAGCTTGAAGGTCAGCGTGGCGGGGCCAGGCGGAGTGATGAACGCCGTGTCGGTTTCGAACGGATCGTCAGTGTCTTCAATCTCGACGGGCGGACCACCGACCTGAATCCAGCGGTACGACAGCAACTGACCGAAGTCGACGTCGCCGGCCTCACCAGGGAGCACCACGCGCTTGAAGGTGGCCTGTTGCTGATCGGGACCGGCGTTGACCTGGGGCGGAGAGTTGCTCGAAACTTCGTAATCAATGACCTGTTCGGAAACGAAGCCGAAGTTGTCGGTGGCGCGCAACGTCAATCGGCCGGTGTTGTTCGAAGTGTCGGGGAGGCGGTCGCCGTCGCGAATGATGTTGTTGTTGGCGTCGCGCATCTCACAACTCACGACACCCGACACGTCGGAGCAGTCGAAGTCCGCAATCAACTGGGTTGAGTCGGGGTTCTTCTCCGGGTCGTAGACGTCGTAGGTGAATCCGTTTCGCGGCTTGCGAATGTTCAGCTGTGGGCCGTCACCGTCAATCCAGGTGGACTGCAGGTACGGGATCGGCAGCTTGTCGTTGCCCGGGATGTTCGATCCCCGGCCGTAGTTCGGTGCGCAGTAGGCAGGAGCGGTAATGGAGGTCACTCCGGCCACTGATGCCGACACGGTCACGGTGAACGAGTAGCTCGGCCACGGGAACGTCGAAAGTGCAACCGGGACGCTGCCGGCGAACTGCGACGAGGCGAGCGTGCCCGACTCACCGGTGGCCCGGGCGTTCACCCGGATGGTGGGCGGCTGCACACGCGAGTTGCCGTTGTAGGGGCCCGGCAGGGTCATCCGCACCTCGCGGACAGCCTCGTTCCAGGTCAGCGTGATGCCATTGCTGCCGGGGTTGAGGAACGTCTTGGGGGCATTGGGGTTGGTGTTTCCACCCGGCTGGTAGTAGCCGGAGTTCGTGGGCGACGAGACCGACAACACCTCAACACCAGGAGCGACGTAGGCGCGCAACTGCAGGCCCGTGAAGTTGTTGATCGTGACCGGGAGACCTTCAAAGGTGGCGGGGACGTCAACAGGATCAGCTTTGACGTCAGTAATGAACGACTTGCCGGGCTGCACCGACGTGGGGGAGTTCACGGTGACCGGGACGTCGAAGGGAATATCAAGAGGACCGAAGGCGCCACCATCGCCGAGACACCGGAACGCGGTGGCTACGGCGCGGTCGGCACGACCGAGCTCGTCGGGGACCGTCTGGGCAGCAACCGGACTGGCCACGGCGGCCGGCCCCAGTGCCATGAGACTTCCCAACATCATGACCGAGACAAGAGCGGCGACCGGTTTGGTGACCGACTTGATTGCAGCCATTGCATTCCCCCCTGATCGGAACACGCCAACCGTGCTGACCGAGGAGGTTGATCCCAGTGTCGGGACGCCCCCCCCGGGCTGCCTTTGGCCTGTTCTCTATTGAAAACAAACGCTCTATCACCTGTGGATGAGTGACCCTAACGCAGCCTTTGTCGGCGTTGGGATCGCCCCCGGGAAAAATTCGCCCTCAACACAAGAATTTCTCCCGGTATTCCGCCCCAGCAGACTAGATTCCCGAAGACTGGTTCGTCCATTGTTCCTTTTGTGCGCTTTCCGGGGGCTCTGCGGACCCTCGAGGCACCGGAATCGGCCGGGAGCGCCGCCATGACCGACCGAACTGATGCCGTCGTGGTGGGATCCGGCCCCAACGGGCTGGCTGCCGCCGTCACTCTGGCGCTCAATGGCCTTTCCGTCAGGGTTCTCGAGGCTGCCGGCACCCCCGGCGGTGGGACCCGGACGGCTGAACTCACGATCGGCGGCCTCCGCCACGATGTGTGCTCCGCCGTCCACCCACTGGGCGTGACGTCCCCTTTGTTCAGATCCCTGCCCCTTGCCGATCACGGGCTCACCTGGTCGTGGCCGGAGGTTGATCTCGCCCATCCGCTCGATGACGGCAACGCTGCGGTGCTCTCTCGGGACCTAGAGACCACTCTCGACACCCTGGGTCCTGACGCTGATCGCTGGCGACGACGATTCGGACCGCTCACCGACCACTTCGACGATCTCATCACCGACACGCTCGGGCCAGTTCTCCACGTACCTCACCACCCACTCACGCTCGCCCGTTTTGGAATGCAGGCGGCCCAACCCGCCACCCGTGTGGCGCAGCAGTTCTCCACCGAGGCCGCCCGCGCCCTCTTCGCCGGGTCGGCCGCCCATCTCGTCAGTCCGCTTGACCGGATGGGCTCGGCGGCAGTGGGTCTGCTGCTCACGACGGCAGGACACGCCGTTGGTTGGCCGGTCGCCATCGGTGGTTCGGCGAGCATTGCGACTGCACTGGTCGGAATGCTCGAGTCACTCGGTGGCACGGTGACGACCGGTACCGAGGTGCGATCGGCGACCGATCTCCCTGTCAGTGATCTCGTCCTGTTCGACACCTCACCACGAGCAGTCGTGGACCTGCTCGGTGACCGCCTCCCGCCCCGAATGAACCGGGCGCTTCAGAGGTGGCAGTACGGGCCGGCGGCATGGAAGGTCGATCTCGCCGTCGAGGGCGGGGTGCCGTGGACGGCCGAGGTGTGCCGCCGCGCCGGGACGGTGCACGTCGGTGGTTCGATGACCGACATCGTCACCGCCGAAGCCGACGTGGCCGCCGGTCGTGCCAGCGAGCGACCGTTCGTGCTCGTGGCCCAGCAGTACCTCGCCGACCCCTCCCGATCCGTCGGTGACCTGCATCCGGTGTGGGCCTACGCCCACGTCCCCCACGGGTACACCGGTGACGCCACCGAACCGCTCCTCAACCAGATCGAACGTTTCGCCCCCGGCTTTCGGGACCGCATCGTGGCTATGCACGTCACCGGCCCCGCCGCCCTTGAGGCCTACAACCCCAACTATGTCGGGGGTGACATCGCCACCGGCGCCAACTCGCTCCGCCAGCTCATCGCCCGGCCTCGACTGACCGCAAATCCCTATTTCCTTGGCATTGACGGCATGTATCTGTGCTCATCGGCCACGCCCCCTGGTGCCGGGGTCCACGGCATGTGCGGTCACCTCGCTGCCTGCGCTGCGCTCGCCGACCGGGCACGCCGATCCTGAACCCCCCGGGGACCTGACACGTCGGCTAGAACGATCTGGCGGGCCGGCGAAACAGCTGGCACCGAAGGGGGATCAGTCATGGGCGGACACGAGTCGGACAGCGGTGTGCACATCGGGCCGCGGACCCAACAGTCCCGGGCAACCGGATTCATCGTGGTGACCCTCGCCTACCTGACGGCGTTCGCTGCTGCCATCGGAGCTGGCGCCCTCGTCGGTACCGGCAACCCGCTCGTGACCCTCGCCGTCGCCGACCTCGTCGGCACGATCGTGATCTTCATCTGGAGCCGGGCGACGAACAACTCCTCGATGTACGACGCCTACTGGTCGGTGGTACCGCCGGCGGCGGCAGTGTTCTTCGTGGTCGTCGCCGACGGTGGCGTTCCCGAGTTGCGGCAGTGGCTGGTGCTCGCCGTCGTGTGGTTCTGGGCTATCCGGCTTACAGCGAACTGGGCCCGGGGATGGCCTGGTCTGCACCACGAGGATTGGCGGTATGTCGAGGCACGCAACCGGCCCGGCTACTGGGCGTCGTCGTTCGCCGGATTCCACCTGTTCCCCACCATCGTGGTGTACCTCGCCATGCTGCCCCTTTACCCGGCGCTCACCACCGGCACCGCAGCCATCGGTGTGCTCGACATCGTTGCCGTCGTCGTCGCCGGTGGTTCGGTGGTCCTCGAGTGGGTGTCCGACGAACAGATGCGGGCCTTCGCCCGGACCAAGCAGCCCGGCGAGGTGTGTCGCCGCGGACTCTGGTCATGGAGTCGACACCCCAACTACCTCGGTGAGATGGGGTTCTGGTGGGGCCTGTGGTTGTTCGCCCTCGCTGCCGACCCGGCGTGGTGGTGGACGGTCATCGGACCGATCGCCATCTCCGCCATGTTCATGGCGGCGTCTATCCCCATGATGGAAAAGCGGAGTCTGGCGAACCGTTCCGCCTACGCCGCCTACGCCGCCGAGGTGTCACTCATCCTTCCCCGCCCGCCCCGCCGGGCGTGAACGGCAACGACTAACCGGCCCGGTAGCGGCCGGCGTCCGGGTTGAGCCCGTGATACGGGCTGCCAGCAGCGATCCAGTCGTCATAGAGCGCCAGGAACTCCTCACCGAAGGGGTCCCGACCGGTGAGCGGCATGGCCGCACGGGCAACGGTGAAATCGAGCGGGGCGAGCTCGGTGGCCTGACGCAACCGCTCCGCCCCTTCTTCGGCCCGGCCCGCCTTGACGAGGTAGGCACCGATCCGGAACAGGAGACGAGCCGTCACCTCATCATCAGTGAGATCAATGTCGGTGGTCGTTGGTTCGCCCGTGTCGGCGACCTCACCGGTACGCACCCACTGACGAATGTTGTCAAGGTGCGGCCCGGCGGGCACCCCGTGGAAGTCAACGAAGGTGTCGGTGCCGAACGCCGGGGTGTTGGGCCGTGCCACCTTGCCGTCAGCGTCGATCCACACCACCGTCGGCACATTGGAGATGGCGTACAACTCACTCAACAGGTGAGCCGAGTCAATGAGCACCGGCAACGACACGCCTTCGGTGAACGGACGCACGTCCTCGGGGTCCTGGTCGAATGCCACCGCCACGACGGACAGACCGTCGTCAGCGAGTTCATCGGCGAGTTGCTGCCAGCCCGGCAGGTCGTATCGACATCCGCACCATGACGAGAACGTGACCAGCACGGTGGTCCGCCCCTGCAGGTCGGCAAGGGTTCGCGGCGTACCGTCGAGATCCGGAAGGGTGAATCCGGGCGCCTCCCGATCGATCAAAGCCCGGCGGCGTTCCGCCCGAGCGGCACCCACCGCCACCACCCCAGCCTCGTGATCGGTGACCACCGGCCGGTCGAGCAACGCGGCTGCTTCGGTGAGATCGATCATCCCCGCCTCGGGCTCGAGTCGCTGCCGTTCCCGGACAGGAACACACGCTTCGCCACTGCAGAGGCCCTCAGGGCGAAGATCCCAACTGGTCACCGCCGCGAACCCCGACGCTGGGAGTAGCGGCCGGCCGTCACCGGACCAGACGCCGTCGCCGGTCTCGGTCACGTCGGATTCCCATAGGACGGTCAGAACGGGGGCGTGAGACATGGTGGGCAGCGTAGGAGAGGGGGACCGACTCTGCTCAACGAAGGGCGTCGGTCACCAGCGCGGCGTAAGCCGCCGCTCCCTCGGGCCGCAGATGCATCCCGTCATCCCAAAGCCAGTCCCCGTGCGGTGCGGTGGCGGCGTGCCAGTCGAGCAATCGGAGGCCCGGGTGACGCTCAACGCCACGCCGAATCACCTCGTTGACCTCGTCCTGCCAGGCGTACTGGTTCCGTGTGGTGACCACCACCGCCTTGGGCACATCAGCGAGGATCCCGGCGAGCGTGTCGAACTGCTCATCGGTGAATACGCCGTTGTTGCCGAGGTGAACCACCACACGGTCCCCGAGGTAGCCGGTGTCACGCCAATACCGGACCAAGTCGAGACCGACGTCGACCTGGCGGCTCACGGCGGCATCGGTCACCACCTCGCCTGAGAGGGCTGAACCGAGATCATCAATGGCGCCGAGCATCACCGAATCCCCGATCAGCGACACGCGATCGGCAACGAGCGGGGCTACCAACGTGGTCGGTGGCGCCGCGGCGGCAGCCTCCTCGGCCTGCCGGGCGAGCACGGCGGCGGCGAGTGGGCCCGGGAGCAACGACAACACCCCGCGCACCTCGACCTCGGGACCAGACGCAAAGGCGTCACCGACATACCACGGTGGGGGTCCGGGGGGCTCGGCGCGCACCATGACCACCCCGGCGGCAAACACGATCACCGCGGCCACGCCGGTGCCCACGAGAACCCGATTGCGGAACGAGATCTCCGGGGGCGTCCTTGCTGCCGCCAACCGGGCTCGCACGCGAGCGAGTCCGCCGGTACGCACCGGCATCTCGACGAAGCGGTAGGAGAGTTCGGCGAGGCCGAAGGTGAGACCGAGACGGACGACCACCAACAACCACCCCGACCAGTCCACGTCGATACCGGGCCGGGTGAGTACGAACACCGGCCAGTGCCACAGGTAGATGCCGTACGACCGCAAACCCACCCATCGCAACGGCGCGATGCCGAGCACGGTGCCAAGGCGGGCGGCCGGGTGAGCGAGCACCACGATCAACACCGCCGACAGCAATCCGGTGAGAAGGAATCCCCCTCGATACAACGTCGGATCGAGTTCGCCGAGGGTGGCGACGAGGAGACCAAGCCCGACGAGCGCCGCCACCCCGATGCCGTCGAGGGTGAGGCGGCCCGCAGCCGCAACGTTTCGCCGCAACCGCCAGGGCGGCAACACCATGGCCGCAGCCACACCGAGCAACAGGCCCGACGCCCGGGTGTCGGTGCCGTAGTACACGCGAGTCGGGTCAAGTTCGACCCGGTACAACAACCCCATGAGGAGCGCGGAGCCCAACGCGCCCAAGAGCACGCCGAGCACCAGTCGGCGGCGGCCGAGGAACCGGATGCCGAGAGCGAACACGATCGGCCACAGCAGGTAGAACTGCTCCTCCACGGCGAGCGACCACAGATGGCGCAGGAGCGGCGGGCGGGTCACCGCCTCGAAGTAGGACTGCTCGGCGAAGACCTGGTGCCAGTTCTGCACGTAGAACAACGCCGACACCACATCACCACGCAGTGACGCCAGCGTGTCGGGCAAGACCACAACTGACACGAGCGAGACGACCACCAACAACAGCCCGACAGCGGGCAACAGGCGACGGGCCCGCCGCACCCAGAAGTCCCGCAGGCTGATCCGGCCGGTGGCCGAACGCTCGGCGAGCAGCAAGGCGGTGATCAGGTATCCACTGATGACCAAAAAGATCTCAACGCCGAGGAACCCGCCCGGCACCGCCACGACCCCGCCGTGGTAGGCGAGAACGGCCAACACGGCGAGTGCCCGCAGTCCGTCGAGGCCCGGCATGTAACCGAGCCGCGGTCCCCGGTCGGTACTCCACGGCTCAGCGGGGGTGGAGGTTGCGGACATGGAGGTCAAACACGCACCGGGCGCACCACGTCAGGCGTGAGGTCGGCAAGGCGAGGCACGCCGAGTTGGCGAAGGGTGTCCGCCACCTCGTCACGCAGCAAACCGAGCATGCGTTCCACGCCGGCCTGACCCCCGGCAGCAAGCGCCCACAAGACCGCCCGTCCCACGAGAACTGCTGATGCCCCCATCGCCACGGCCTTGACGACGTCGGTGCCACTGCGGATTCCACCGTCAACCAACACGTCGATTTCGGCGCCGACAGCGTCGAGCACCGATCCCAGCGCATCAGCTGTCGCCGGATCCCCATCGAGCTGTCGACCGCCGTGGTTGGACACCACCACCCCACGGGCACCCACGTCCACCGCCCGGCGGGCGTCGTCAGCGGTGATCACTCCCTTGGGGATCATGGGCAGGTCGCACAGACCTGACAGCCACTCGAGGTCGCGCCACGTCAAGGTCTGGTCGAACTGTTGGCTGAACGCCCGCAACCCTGATCCGCCCCCGGCCGTGGTTCCGAGAGCCTCGGCGAAGTTGGCGAGTTCCATACCGTCGGGCAGGACGAAACGATTGCGCTGGTCGGCGTAGCGGATCCCGATCGTCGGCGTGTCCACCGTCGGCACGAGTGCGGTGAACCCCGACGCCACCGCCCGCTCGACGAGTTCACGAGTCAGCCCACGATCGGTGAACACGTAGAGCTGGAACCAGCGCGGAGCCCCGGTCGCGGCCACGTCCTCGAGGGTCACGGTGGACAAGGTGGAATTCACCATGATCGTGCCGAGCGCGTCAGCCGCTCGCGCCGTGGCCACCTCACCGTCCGCAGTGGCGAGCTGGTGAAAGGCCGTCGGGGCGATCAGTACGGGAAACTCGACGCGCTGGCCGACGACGGTCGCCGACGTGTCGATGACTGAAACGTCGACCAGGGAGCGGCGCACGAAGTGCCACCGCTGCCACGCACGCTCGTTTTCGGCCAACGTCCATTCCCGCAGGGCCCCGGAGCGGTAGTAGTCGTAGGCCGACGCGCTGAGGACGTCACGTGCGGCGCGATGGAAGTCCTCGAAACACACGAGGCGGTCGAGCGCAGCGGCATCCTGCGCGTCGGAGCGCTCTGAGGCCATGCCCGACGATACCGCCGACCCATCGACGGCCCCATTCAGTTCAGGTCCCAAACCCCCGCAACACGGGCAGGTCAGGCATGGATCGCAGTGACCGCTTCAGTTCGGCGAAGGGGGCGAACCCGGCGAGGGTCTCCACCGCCTCCCAGAGAGCTACGGCCTCGTCGTCACCGGGCAGCCGACTGATGACCGGTCCGAAGAACGATGACCCGTCAGGGGGCGAGAACGTGATGATGGGTGTGCCGACGTCCCGTCCGGCA
>JALRFT010000287.1 GCA_023261915.1 Acidimicrobiales bacterium
GCCATAACGGTGCTGAAGGGTTGTTTTGCCGACGGCCCATTCAGTTTCACTGGCGAGCACTACCGCATCGACAACTACGACAACCGTCCGACCCCGGTGCAGCGTCCCCACCCGCCGTTCCTTCTCGGTGGAGGCGGCAAGAGGATGTTGGGAATCGCGGCACGAGAAGGTGACATCGTTGGCATCAATCCGAGCCTGCACGCCGGCGAGGTCGGCCCTGACGCTGCCGCCGATGCCACGGCCGAAGCCACCGACCGCAAACTCGGGTGGTTGCGCGACGCCGCCGGCGATCGCTTCAACGACATTGAGCTGAACTGCCTGGTGCTCGCCACAATGGTGACCGACGACCAGGCCGGGATGGCCGCCATGATGGGACAGATGTTCGGTCTGGATGCCGAGCGGGCCCTCGAAGTCCCCCACGCCCTCATTGGCACCGTGGACCAGATCGTTGACCAGATCCTTGCTCGCCGCGACCGGTGGGGCTTCACCTACTGGGTGGTTCAAGGTGACGCCATGGAATCATTCGCCCCTGTCGTGGCCCGCCTCGCCGGCAGCTGATCCCGCGGCACTGAACACGAAAGACAGACCATGCACGATGACAGCACCGTTGTCGAGGGTCGCATCACCCGCGAGCTCGGCGAACGAATCCGGCCTCATCTCCACGCCCACTCCATGCCCCTCGACGTGGCCGTGTGGCACGCTCCGGGCGAGCCGGTTCCCTACGCCGAAGCCATTGCCCACGACTTCGAACCCTTCGCTGTCGGCGGCCGGTGGGGACGCCCGTGGGGCACCAGTTGGTTCCGCATGCGCGTCGACGTCCCCGAAGCGTGGGTCGACAAGGGCGTGGAACTGGTCGTTGATCTGGGCTTCTTCTCTGAGGGCCCGGGGTTTCAGGCCGAGGGCCTCGTGTGGGTCAACGGCGAGCCGCTGCAGGGCATCCATCCTCGTCGCACCGCCGTGCCCCTGCGTCACGTCAGTGCAGGACCCCTCGAGGTGTTCATCGAGGCGGCGGCGAACCCGGTGGTGGGACCCGACTACTCCCCCACTCCGATGGGTTCGCTCGACACCATTCCCGACCGGCCCATCTACCGGTTGCGCCGCGCCGATCTCGCCGTCCGTGACGAGGCCGTCGACGCCCTGATCCTCGACATCGAGGTTCTGTTTGGCCTCATGCGCTCCCTGCCCCCGACCGACCCCCGGCGGCGTCACCTTCTTCGGGCACTCGAGAGCGCCTTCAATGTCATCGACGTGCGCGATGTTCCGGGGACGGCAGCGCAGGCACGCCAGTTGCTCGCCCCCGCATTGGCCGTGCCCGCCCGACCCAGTGCCCTCAACGTGATCGGTGTCGGACATGCCCACATCGACACGGCATGGCTCTGGCCGCTCCGTGAGACGGTGCGCAAGTGCGCCCGCACCTTCGCCTCAGCCACCACCATGATGGACGTCTACCCCGAGTACCGCTTCGTGTGTTCCCAGGCCGCCCAGTACGACTGGATGGAACGCCACTACCCGGCTCTGTTCGAGCGAATCCGGACCAAGGTCGCCGCCGGCCAGTTCGTTCCCGTGGGTGGCATGTGGGTTGAGGCCGACATGAACCTTCCCGGGGGCGAGAGCCTTGTTCGCCAACTCGTGCACGGCCAGCGCTACTTCTCCGACCGGTTCGGGGTGCGCTGCCGGGAAGTCTGGATCCCCGACGTCTTCGGCTACCCGGCGTCGCTGCCCCAGGTGTTCATCGCCGGGGGGTGTGACCGCTTCATTACCCAGAAACTGAGTTGGAACAAGCAGAACCGCTTCCCCCACTCGACGTTCTGGTGGGAAGGTCTCGACGGCAGCGAGGTACTGACCCACTTCCCTCCCGTTGACACGTACAACGCCGAGGTTGTGGCACCCGAGATGGTCTTCAGCGAGAAGAACTTCATCGATCATGACTGGAGCCGTTGGGCCCTGATGCCCTACGGCTATGGCAATGGTGGCGGTGGCCCCACCCGCGAGATGGTGGAGCGGGCGCGTCGCATGGCCGACCTTGACGGCGTGCCCCGCCTCGACCTCGGCAACACCGACGAGTTCTTCGACCACATCGAAACTGAGGCCCACGCTGGGAACGGCGCACCGGTGTGGCGGGGTGAGTTGTACTTCGAGATGCACCGGGGCACCCTCACCAGTCAGATCAAGACCAAACTGGGGAACCGTCGATGTGAGCGCCTGCTGCGGGAGGCTGAGTTGTGGTGGGCGGCTGGTGGACCGCTGCCCCTCGAGGTCGAGACCGAGCTCGACACCTTGTGGAAAGACGTGCTCATCCAGCAGTTCCACGACATTCTCCCCGGCTCATCGATCGCCTGGGTTCACGACGATGCCGAGGCCGCCTTCGCCCGCATCGAGGAACGTCTCGAGGCGCTCATTGGCGGCGCGGTTGCCCGACTCGACCTCGCTGGCGGACACCATGTGCTCAACGCCGCCACCCATCCACGCATCGAAGTAATCGACGGCCCCGACGGACTGGCCCTCGTGCAGGTGCCCGGCAGCGGTAGGGCACCACTCGTCGACCACCATGCAGCCAATCCGGTCACGACCGGTGAGAACTGGATGGAGAACGGCCTGGTCCGGGTCGCCTGGGATACGAACGGTGCCATCACCTCTGTCGTTGATCTCCGTGTCGGCCGTGAGCTCCTCGCTCCCGGCGAAACCGTCCACTTCCAACTCGCTCCCGACCAGCCCGTCGAGTTCGATGCGTGGGACCTTGAAGCGTGGACACGAAGCCTCGGCGCACCCGTCGATGGACCGACGAAGGTGGAGTGGGTGGAACGCCATCCCCTGCGGGCGTGTCTACGAATCACCCGGGCATTCGGAACCGGTTCGGACATCGCCACGGCACTGACGCTTCGGGCGGACAGTCCCCGTGTGGACCTGGCGTTGGACATCGACTGGCACGAGTCCGAGAGCCTCCTGTCAC
>JALRFT010000313.1 GCA_023261915.1 Acidimicrobiales bacterium
CCGTCACCCCCGACGGCAGACCCCAACGTCGGGCGAGCTCGGTGCGCACTTCTCCGACGACCTCACCCGAGGCGACGAGAGGAGGCAGCCGGTCAGGATCCACGCCGGACATGGCGACGAGATCGGGGTCGTAGGTCGTCACCCCCAACTGGCGGTTGTCGCACAACTGCGCGGTGAACATGGTCCCCTGGGTGGCGCACCGCCGGCCGGTGAGTCGGGCCGCCACGAAATCCATCACCTCGAGATAGGAGGCGGTGCGGCGGTGCACTTCGGGTTCGTGGTGTTGGAACCACAACAGGTGCCCGAGAGAGAGCCCGCCTCCGACCGGGGGTACCCCGTGACGGTCTACCCACGTCCCGAACGCTTCGGGGTGACGAGCCATCAGCGCCCAACACTCGTCGGTCCCCCGCCGGTCGAAGTACATCTTGAGCGGTGCCAGAGCAACACCATCGGCGTCGACAGGCACGATGGATGAGTACTGGCTGCACACCCCAATGGTCTGCACCGAAGACACGTCCGAGGGTGACGCCCCGCACACCTCGCCGACGGCGTCGACCACGGTGTCCCACAGCACATGGGCATCCTGGGTGACGACCTCGCCGTCCCGGTGGGTCGTGAGCGGTCGGGAGGAACGGGCGGCGAGCGTTCCGTCGGCACGGACCAGCACCACCTTGACGTTGGTGGTGCCGACATCGATTCCGATCGCAGCCAACGGCGTCAGCGACGAACGGGTCGGCGGCGGCTCGGTGGCACAACAGCGGGCCGGAGCCGCTCACGTTGACGCCACACCCACCAGCCCAGCACGGCCGCTGCGCCACCGGCGGCGGCCGCCGCACCGGCGCCAGCGTTCAGGACATCCCTCACACCGTCACCACCATGGCGTCGGTGGACATTGACTCAGGCCCCTTCGGCCGCAGCCCGGTCGGCCGAGACGGCGTCGAGTTCCTCGTACTCAATGGAGGTGTCCGCCCAGTCCTCGAACTGGATGACGCCGATCTCGCTGAACCGCTGCCGCAACCAGCCGTCATTGGCGTCGAGCAGACCGAGCTTCTTGCAGTTGGGGACGATCTTGGAAAACAACAGGATCTGGAACGGGTCCTCGAGCGTGGCGCTCTCCCCCCGCTTGCCGGCGAGGATGGCGGTCTTGGGGTCAACCCCCATGCGCTCCCACACCTCCTGGTTGAGGAGACGGTCCCGCATCCGCAGCGCCGCCTCGAAGGCGAACTGCTGCCGCTCGAACAGTTCGGCCTCGGTGAGGCCCTCGTAGTACTCCTTGAGGCTCAGCACCCCGAACGCCACGTGACGCGCCTCGTCACTCATGACGTAACGCAGCAACTGCTTGAGCAGTGGGTCGGGAGTGATCATGTGCATGGTGCCAAAGGCGGCGAGGGCGAGTCCCTCAACCATGATCTGCATCCCCAGGTAGGTCATGTCCCAGCGGCTGTCACTGATGATGTCGTCGAGCAACAGACCGAGGTGGGTGTTGAGCTGGTAGTGACCCGTCAGCTTGGTGTCGAGGTACTTGGCGAACACCTCAACGTGGCGGGCCTCGTCGACGACCTGGGTGGCGGCGTAGTACTTGGCGTCGATCCACGGCACGGTCTCGACGATCTTGGCCGTGCAGATCAGTGCACCCTGCTCACCATGCATGAACTGGCTGAGGCTCCAGTTCTGCATCTCGGTGTGCATCTCCAACCATTCCTTGGAGCCCCACGACTGCATCGGGGTGCCCTCGACCCGCATGCCCACCATCTCCCAGTTCGGCTCAGTTCCGAACAGGGTGGCCGTGAGCTTCTCGGGGTCGACGTCGGTGTCCCACGGAAGGTCGGTCTCGCCGTTCCACTGGGCGCCCTTGGCCTTCTCGTAGAGCTTGTTGAGCGCCGGACGGGCACCCTTTTCGTAATCCCACGTGAAGATGGCGTCACAGTTGTCCTTCACGGCGTGGACGACCTCGTCCACGTAAGGGTTCGGCACCGAGAGGATGGCGTCGAGGTCGTTGGGGTCGGCCCGGTCGATGATCTGCTCGCTCACGATGACTCCTTACCTGCGGTGGGTTCCGCTGAGACTACCGCTGAACGGCTTCCGGCCTCCATCAGAGACCGCGGCGACGCACGCAGGCCTACTGCAATCCCCACCACGACGACCACGGGGAGGCCGTTTCCCCGGAGAATTGCCCCACCACCGCAGCGAGAGCGACCGCAGGATCAACGCGGGGGTCGAGGGTGGCGGTGAGGTCCCACGCCACGGCCACGGCGGTGGACTGATCGAGGTGCCGCGGGTTCGTGAACGTGGCGTTGGCCCGCCACCGTCCGGGGACCGCCTCGTCGTAACGCTTGGGACCCATCTGACTGGCATGGTGCCGGGCGAGATCCATCGCCTCCTCGACCCGGCCCGACAGATCCGATCGGTGCAGATACGCCTCGGGCAACCACGCCAGCGATCGCCAGCCTTCCCAACCGAGCAACTGCTCGGGTTGCCCGGTGGGGCCGACGCTGCGCAGGGCGTCGATCACGGCGGCGGCCACAGCCACGTGGGTCACATGGGTATCGGCAGGATCATGGGTGTGCACCCGCACCGGCCGGGCGGCACCGACCACCGCAGCAATCGATGCCACCACCTCGTGCCGTGCGGACCCGGTGCCGCGGACGTCGTCACTGCCGTAGGCCAACAACACCACCGCACCCATGCCGGCGGCATCAGCCGCCCGGCACTGCTCTTGGGCGCGCACGGCAGCGAACTCGACGTCGGAGAGCGCCAGATGGTGGGGTGAACGGACCGACCCCGCCCCATCGGTGACCACGACGCCAACGAAGGATCGCTTCGGATCCGCCTGACAGTCGAGTAGCGGACCGGCGAGCAACAACTCGATGTCGTCGGGGTGCGCCACGATGCCGACATCGGTGGCAGCAGCGAGTGCCACCGTCGCCTCGGTGCCGTCGGGGACGTGCACCGTGGCGCCGGGTGGCAGACCGGGCACCCCAGCAGTGGGATCAGGAGGCGTAGAGCGACTCGATCTCTTGTTCATACTGGGCGTGGATGCCGCGGCGCTTCAGCTTTGAGGTCGGGGTGAGCAGTTCCGAGTCCGGCAGCCACTCCTCGCCGAGGACCCGCACCTTCTTGACCCGTTCGGCGTTGTTGAACTCGCTCATGACTTCGTCGACGCCCTTTTCCACCTCGGCGATGACGACCGGGTTCGCCGCCAGATCAGCGAGATCGGCGAACTCGATACCCTGGGCCTGCGCCCACGCCGGGGCGACGTCAGGATCGAGCACCACCAGGGCCGAAACGAACGGACGCTTGTCGCCGATGGCGCACGCCTGGCCGATGAGCGGGATGGTCTTGAGCGCCGCTTCAAGGTTGGCCGGGCTGATGTTCTTGCCGCCGGCCGTGATGATCAGTTCCTTCTTGCGGTCGACGATGCGGAAGTAGCCGTCGGCATCGACCTCGCCGATATCGCCCGAGTGCAGCCAGCCGTCGGCGTCGAGCGCCTCGGCCGTCTTGTCCGGGGCCTTGAAGTACCCGGAGAACACGTTGCCGCCCCGGCAGATGATCTCGCCGTCCTCGGCCAGCTTCACTTCACAGCCCGGCACCGCCGGTCCTACCGAACCGGCCTTGACCCGTGTGGCCGTCCACGTCATGGGACCGGAGGACTCGGACATGCCGTAGATCTCCGACAGCGGCACACCGATGCAGCGGAACCAGGTCAGGATCTCCGCCGGCAACGGGGCGGCACCGGTGACGGCACAATCCACCTCGTCGATCCCGAGAAGTTCGCGCACCGGCTTGAAGGCGACGGCGTCGAGGAACTCGTAGGTCTGCACCTGCTCCTCGGTGGCCGTACCCCAGTCCATGGCCTCCACGATGGGCTCGGCGGCGGCGAGGGCCTCGGCGAACTTCTGGGACTTCTCAGGATCGGCGGCGAGCACGGCGTTCACGCCGGCGTAGACCTTCTCGTAGACGCGGGGCACACCGAACATGAAGTTCGGCTTGACGTGACCGAGGTACGGAGCGATCCCGGTGGGGTCAGGACACGTCGTGACCTCGTAGCCGAGGAACGCCCCGGCGTAGTGGCTGGTCATGCGTTCAGCAATGTGGGCCATCGGCAGGTAACTGATGATGCGCTTGCCGACATAGTCGTCAAAGGGCAGGGCGCGACGCAGGCACTCCACCGTCCAGCAGATGTTGCGATGGGTGAGCATCACGCCCTTGGGCGGACCGGTGGTGCCCGAGGTGTAGATCATGGTGGCGAGGTCATCGGGGGCACAGTTGCCCTTGGCCTCATCGAAACCGATCTCACCGTGGGTGTAGAGCGTGTCGCCGGCGACGACATCGGCGGGGGCGAGCTGATCAGGATCAGACAGCACCGCGATGCCCCGCAAAGCCGGAAGCTGCTCACGCACCTTGAGGAAACGCTCGAGGAACGCCATGTTCTCCACCACGGCGTACACCGCTTCGGAGTGGTTCACGAGGTACTCGATCTGTTCGGCCGACGAAGAGTTGTAGATCGAGATGGGGGTGGCACCGATCATGTAGGCCGCCATGTCCACCACGTGGAAGTCGGGGACGTTGCGCAACATGAGCACGACGTGGTCCCCGCGCTCGACACCCTGGGCCCGCAGCCCGGCCGCCAACTGGCTGGCCCGCCGGGCGTACTCGGCGTAGGTCCACTCGCCCCAGCCCCCGTCATCGTCCATCCAGCGGATGGCGACCTTGTCCCCGTTGGCGGCCACCGTGGCGGCGAACTCGCTCACCACGGTCTGGCCCTCCACCACCGACATGATCTCGTCACTCGTCACCGGCATGGAAACCCCCTCGATCTTCACACGGCTGGTGGGGGCACCCTAGCGAAGCGGCGCCAGTTCCGTCCTGCCCGGCGCGGTTGCGCGCCCCTGCCCCAGCGGTGAGAATGACCTCCGGTCTTGACCGGACGGTCCAGATTCGCCCACCTGACGACAACGGGGGTTCCCATGGGTTCAGCAGTGATCATCGACGCCGTGCGCACACCAGGCGGCAAGCGCAACGGCCAGCTTTCGGGCTGGCATCCCGCCGACCTCGCCGCCGAGGTGCTCGCCGCACTCGCCGAGCGCAACAACCTCGACCCCGAACTCGTCGATGACGTGATCATGGGTTGTGTGATGCAGGCCGGTGCCCAGTCCCTCAACGTGGGCCGCAACGCCGTGCTCGCCGCCGGGTGGCCCGAAGCGGTGCCCGCCACCACCATCGACCGCCAGTGCGGCTCGTCACAGCAGTCGGCCCACTTCGCCGCCCAGGGCGTCATGGCCGGTGCCTACGACATCGCCATTGCCGCCGGAGTTGAGGTCATGAGTCTCGTGCCCATGGGTGCTTCCGTCGGCAAGGACTTCGGTTACCCGTTCGGCAACCGGGTCTTCGCCCGTTACGCCCCCCAGGGCGGCCTGCAGTCCCAGGGCATTGGCGCCGAGATGATCGCCGACCAGTGGGGCATCACCCGCGAGGACCTCGACGCCTTCGCCCTCCAGTCCCAGCAGCGCGCCGCCCAGGCCCGCGACGAGGGCCGGTTCGAGAACGAGATCATCCCGGTCAAGGAGATCCGACGCGACAAGGAGTCGGGCCAGATCATCGAGGGCGACGCCCTCGTGACCGCCGACGAAGGCATCCGCGACACCGACATGGAGACCCTCGCTCGTCTCAAGCCCGCCTTCAAAGAGGACGGCAAGGTGACTGCGGGCAACTCGTCGCAGATCACCGACGGCGCCTCGGCGGTGCTGATCATGAGCGAGGAGAAGGCCGCCGAGCTGGGCCTGAAGCCCCGTGCCCGGTTCCACACCTTCGCCCTGGCCGGCGTGGACCCCATCACCATGCTGACCGGCCCCAT
>JALRFT010000322.1 GCA_023261915.1 Acidimicrobiales bacterium
GACGAGCGGTGCTCGGCCATCAGCACCGACGAGTTCACGGACGAGGTGCACACACGTCGCCACCTCATCAGGGGACATGTTGTCGAGCAGCAGGGCGTCGGCTCCGGCCGTCACGGCTTCACGCACCTGCTCGGGACGATCGCACTCGACGTGCACGATGCGACCCGGCCACGACTGACGGGCGGTCGCCACCAGTTCGCTGATCGACCCACCAGCGAGATGGTTGTCCTTGACCATGATCCATTCCGACAGGTTGCCGCGATGGTTCGCACCACCGCCGGCGCGCACCGCCGCCTTTTCCAGGGCACGCAACCCCGGGGTCGTCTTGCGCGTGTCCCAGATCCTCGCCTTCCCACCACCAGCGGCGGCGTCGACGTAGCGCCGGGTCAACGTGGCAATGCCTGAGAGGTGACCGAGAAAGTTGAGCGCCGTGCGCTCGGCGGTGAGGACGGACGCCAACGGCCCGGCGACGGTCGCCACCACCGTGCCCCCTTCGAGTCGGTCGCCGTCACGGCACCGCCACTCGAGCTGCACCGAGTCGTCCACGAGTTCGAACGTGCGACGGGCACAGTCGACGCCGGCGAGGACACCGGGCCCACGAGCCACGAACGCGGCAGTGACCATTCGGGTGGGGTCAATGAGCGACGCGCTGAGATCCCCGAGTGGTGTCAGGTCCTCTTCGAGGGCGCGCCGCACAGCAGCGTCCACGGCGAGGGGTGGCGGGGCGGCGAAGTCCACGACGGTCAGCCTGCCCCATCCGTCCGGTGGGAGACGAACCGTCGGGCCACCACGTCGGCATCGCTGGCGTCAACACGGGCGTGGGCTCCGCGACTCTCGGTGCGCCGGCGCGCGGCAGTGACGAGAGCCGTGCCCACGACCGCAAGGTTGGCGACCTCAAGCGCCGCCACCGAAGCGTCGCCGGGGGTGGCGGCCACCGCAGCGAGCACGTCAGCCACCGTGGCCAACGACCCATCTCCCCGCACGACACCGGCACCGTGGGTCATGGCCTGCTGCAGCACACTGCGCAGCGACGGGTCACAGCCCGCCGCACCGGTAGCGACCACATCGAGATCGAGTGCCACGGTCGCCGGCGACCCCGAAGCGTCGAGGACTCCCGCCATCACTCCGGTCGGAGCCGGACCCGACTGGCCGGCAGCCACCGCGGCGGCCGCCCGAGTGCCGAACACGAGTCCTTCGAGCAACGAGTTCGACGCCAGACGGTTGGCGCCATGCACCCCGCTACACGCCACCTCGCCGGCAGCCCACAACCCGTCGAGCGTGGTCGCCCCGTCGAGGTCGGTGACCACGCCGCCACACAGGTAGTGGGCGGCAGGGGCTACGGGCAACCAGTCCACGGCCGGATCGAGACCCACGTCGGCGAGCATGGCCACGATGGTCGGGTAGCGATCGGCGACGTCGTCCACGCCGGTGCAGTCCAGCCAGAGGTGGTCCGCCCCGACGTCGAGCATGCGCTGGGTCACGGCCCGACTCACGACGTCGCGGGCCGACAGTTCGTCCACGAACCGCTCCCCGTCGAGATCCCGCAGCACCGCCCCGTCACCGCGCAGCGCCTCGGTGATGAGGGGGCGCGGATGACGGTCCACGGCGAGGGCCGTGGGGTGGAACTGGACGAACTCGAGGTCGGCACATGCCACCCCGGCCCGCAACGCCATGGCGATGCCGTCACCGGTGGCCTCGAGCGGGTTGGTGGTCACCGAATACAGCTGTCCGGCACCACCAGTGGCCAACAACACGTTGCGGGCGCGCACCGTGCCGAGGGAACCATCGGGGTGCCGCACCGTCACCCCCGCACACCGTCCGTCTTCCACGAGCAGGTCGAGGGCGAAGACGTGTTCGTACACAGCCGCTGCCGTGGCCCGAACGGCGTCGACCAGCACCCGTTCGATCTCGGCTCCGGTGGCCGCCCCACCGGCGTGCACCACCCGGGACGCCGAGTGGCCACCCTCGCGTCCCAACGACAGCGCACCGCCGGCGTCGCGGTCGAAGCGCGCCCCCCACGCAATCAACTCACCCACCCGGGCCGGACCCTCGGCGACCATGGTCCGCACGGCGTCGACGTCACACATCCCCGCCCCCACCGACAACGTGTCGGCGAGATGCAGGTCAGTGGAGTCCGACGCCTCATCAATGACCGCAGCCACCCCACCCTGGGCCCAGCGGGTGGCAGCGTCGGAGAGACTTCCCTTGGTCACCACCCCCACGTCGAGGCCGTGTTCGCCCGACGCGCGCACGGCCGCCGACAGCCCAGCGATGCCGCTTCCGAGGACCAACAGGTCGACGACGGAGTCACTCATGGGAACCGACCATCCGGCGATGGATCCGGGACGAGAGCGGGTGGATCAGCCCAGACCGTCGAGTTCGGCATCGAGGCCCGCCATGTGGCGTCCGACCTCGGCCTCGATCTCGACGTAGCGCAGTGGGCCGTCACCGGTGCGGCGAGCGAGCGTCCGAGCGGTTTCCTCGTCGATGGGACGGTTGGCCGTGTCGACGTGCACGACCGTGGGTTCGTAATCGTCGAGTTCAGTGTCTTCGTACTCGGCGTAGGTGATGACGATGACCCGGTCACCCGGCTGCACGAGACGGGCGGCGGCGCCGTTGAGGCACAGGTCGCCGGGACCACCGGGGATGGCGTAGGTCTCAAAACGCGCACCGTTATCGATGTCGACGATCTGGACCTGCTCCCATTCGAGAATGTCAGCCGCAGCCATCAGTTCCCGGTCGATGGTCACCGAACCCACGTAGTGGAGGTTGGCGTCGGTCACGACAGCCCGGTGGACCTTGGACTTCATCATCCGTCGGCGCATGCGGTCACGCATCTCCTTGGCTTGGTGCCTTGCGGGTCACCATCCGGTAGTGGCCACACGCTAGCAGCGGACGCAACGAATCCCGCAAGATCCCCGTCCGCCCCTAGCGGGGCGGCACGACCACGCCGGCGTTGTCGAGGAGCCGGGGGGCGCCCACCCGGGCGGCCACGATGAGGCGGAGTTCGGTCCCGGGCACGAGGCCCTCGAGAGGGGCCAGGGTGGCGGCGTCGACGACGTCGGCGTAGTCGACTGCGGCGTCGGGTTCGGTGGCGAACACCTCGGCCATGACCGCCTCCACGCCGCGGGCGTGATCCGCTCCAGCCAGCACGGCGGCGACCCCGGCGTCGAGGGCCCGGTGGAGCACGAGGGCCGTCTGGCGCTCGTCGGGTGAGAGGTACACATTGCGGCTCGACATGGCGAGACCGTCAGGTTCACGAATCGTCGGACAGCCCACGACCTCGACGGGCATGGACAGGTCCGACGCCATGCGCCGCACCACGGCGAGCTGTTGGAAGTCCTTCTCTCCGAAGTAGGCGCGACACGCCCCCACCATGGAGAACAACTTGGCGACCACGGTGGCGACTCCGGCGAAGTGGGTGGGTCGCATCGCCCCCTCCATCCGCTCGGACACTTCGGCCACCGTCACCGTCGTCAGAACCGGCTGGGGATACATCTCGTCAACGGACGGCACGAGGACATGGGTGGCACCCATCTCCGCACACAACGCCAGGTCCGACTCGAGGTCACGTGGGTACGCAGCGAGGTCCTCGTTGGCGGCGAACTGCAGCGGGTTCACGAAGATGCTCACGGCTACCGCACCGCACTCCGCCGCCGCCCGGCGAATCAGCGAACCATGCCCGTCGTGGAGAAACCCCATCGTGGGGACGAACCCGACCACGAGACCGTCGGCCCGACAGGCGTCGAGTGACCCGCGGAACCCGTCGATGCGCTCGTGAACCTCCACGGGCGAACATTGCCACGGTTGTACGCCGCGGCGCACAACGTCCCCGGTGACGAGACGTTCAGTCGGCCGGTGGTGAACCGACGTCACGTTCGGCGGCGAGCCGTTGGGCGGCGAGCACGAGCGCGTCGTAGAGGGCCAGTTCATCAGCGGCGAGTGCGGCCCGGTGACGTTCGAGGGTGGCCTCGTCGCCCCGGGCGGCGGGACCGGTGAGAGCGGCGGCGGGACCGAGCTCGGCGACGTTGTCGAGCGAGCCGCGCACCAACTCGAGGTACAGGTCGAGGGGGAGACCCACCGAAGCGGCCACCCGCTGGACCTGACCGAGCAGGGCAACGACGTGGTTGGAGGCGATGCACGCTGCGGCGTGATAGGCGGCGCGGTCCTCATCGGCAACGGTGACGTGGCGACCGTCAAGGGCCGAAACGACGTCGAGGGTCACGGGGTCTCCCGCCACGGCGAACCACGCCCCCCGCAGCCGGCGGGCGCCAATCTCGGCGTCGGGCAGTGACACGAGGGGGTGCACGCACCCAGCTCGGTCGTGCCCGCCGAGAACGTCGAGACCGCGACTGCCCGACAGATGGATGACCACTGCGTCGGTGGCACCGACCAGACCGGCCGCCACGTCGGCGAGTGCATCATCGGGGGTGGCGAGGATCACGATATCGGCGCCTTGCACCCCGGCCCGTAGGTCATCGTGACGACCGAGCTGGGCGGTGATCTCCCAGCCAGAGGCGGCGAGTGCGGTGGCCATGGCCCCACCCGCACGGCCGGGCCCCACCACGACGACGGAGCGACTACCCGAAGCGTTCACCGCCCCAGTCTCCCATGTCGGGTCCGCCGCAGTCGGAGAGACGACTACTCGGACCCGTCGTCGAGGGTGCCGACCTGGCGCACCTCACCGTCGACCTGACGTTCCCACCCGGACGGTGCCACGTCCGGAGCGATGTCGGCGAGGGGGGCCATGACGAACCGGCGGCCCCACATGCGCGGATGAGGAATCTCAAGATCTGGTTCGTTCACCGTCACCCCGTCGATCCAGAGGATGTCGACGTCGAGGGTGCGGGGACCCCACCGCTCGATACGTACCCGTTCGGCCGCCGCCTCGAGGCGCTGACACACCCCGAGCAGTTCGCGGGGTGACATCTCAGAGTCGATCTCGACGACGAGGTTGAGGAACGGCCCCTGACCGGCCGGCCCGCCGACGGGCGCCGTCTCATACAGCGGCGAGACAGCCACCACGCCGGTCAGCGAACCGACGGCGTCGGCGAGGAGTTGGCGGCGGTTCCCGAGGTTGGACCCGAGACCCAACAACACCCTCATCGGGTGCGGGTGATGCGCACACCCGTGGTGTCGACCACCTGGGGTACCGGCGGGCGCAACTTGCGGACCGCCACGGTGACCTGCTCGACGCGCCGATCCTCGAGGCAGGCCTCGGCGATGCGGGCGGCGAGGTACTCAAGAAGGGCGGGGTGACCACCCTCGACGGTCTGTTGCACCCGGTCGATGACAGCGGCGTAGTTGGCCGTGTCGTCGAGGTCATCACTGGCACCCGAGGCCGCCTGGTCCACCACGAGGTCCACATCGATCTCGAGCGGTTGGGCGCGGACCTGTTCCTCGGGGAGCACCCCGACGATGCCCGACAGACGCAGGCCACGGATCTCAACGAGGTCGCCGGGCATCGACCGGTCAGCCACGGCGGGCCTTCGCCACCTGTGGCCTCACCGCTGGCCGGCGAGGCGGTCGGCCACGGACACGAGTTCACGACCGTGCGGGCCGAGCTGGCGCTGCACCATGCGTTCGAGAATGGTCACCGAGTCGGGGGCGTTGTCCACGAGGCCGGACCACAACAGGTATGCCCCGATGAGTCCACAGACGTTGTCGCCGAGCTCTTCTTGGTGGACGAGCAACTTGCCGCCACCGGAGATCATCGCCGTGATCTGGGGGAAGTTGCGACGCTGGAAGGAAGCCACGTCGTCGTCCCGGTGGAAGGGCCAGTGCTGCCACGCCACACCGAGTTCGTCGTAATTGTGCAGGTTGTGGGGCGCCCCGATGAGCGAGATCACCGAGGTGAACCCC
>JALRFT010000063.1 GCA_023261915.1 Acidimicrobiales bacterium
GAGGCGTGGCGCATTCCCGGGATCTGTCCGTGATGATGCGGACGTTCCTTGAACGGCAGCATCTGGTGCACCCGGACGTTACGCAGTTTGCCCTCGTCGCCTGCCGCCTCGATGGCGTCGAGCACACTGATGGGCTCACCCGGTCCGACAGCGACGATGAGATCAGTTCCGTCGGTGATGTGATCGAGGACGTCACTGGGGGCTCCGCATGCAGGCACATGGGCACCTTACCGATCCGCAACGCCAGCATGGATTGTGCGGTCCCGTACGATGATCGAGGTGGTCACGATGAGATTCCGACTCGTTGCGGTTGTCGCCCTTGGCACGGTCCTGACCGTCGGAGGTTGCGGCACCAGCGATGAATCCCGTGTCGGCCCAGCCACGAGCAGCGTCTTCCCCCCGACGGAGTCCGAGGCCAGTGACTCTGCGCCCGATCCCTTCGCTCCGGGACTCACTGATCACTCAATCAGCATCAACGACGTGGAACGCGAGTATCGGGTGTACGTCCCCGAAAGCCTGTCTTCCCCCCGAGCCCTGATTGTTGTGCTCCATGGAGGAGGAGGGGATGGGGCCACCGTCGCCGACAGCCCCAGTGAACCGTTGGCAGTTTTCCGCACGATCGCTGATCGTGAGGGCGCCGTCGTCGTCTACCCCCAGGGTCTGCCCGCCCGCGACCGGGCAGGTGACCGGGCAGGGTGGGATGACTGCCGCAACGACAACACCGTGGCGAGTGGAGCCGATGACGTCGATTTCCTGTCGACGCTCATTACCGAAATCACCGGGGCTTACGCTCTCAGCAAAGACGCAACCTTTGTCGCCGGGACATCCAACGGAGCCCAGATGGCGCAATCTCTGGCGTTCAGTCGACCCGACCTCCTCGGAGCAATTGCCACGTTTGCCGGGAACAGCCCAGCCGAACCCAAACCCGGCCCCTGCACGGACGGCCCCTCGCAACCAGTGGCTGTCCTTTTGGCCCACGGAACCGCCGACACGGTGATGCCCTACGACGGCGGGTGCGTCGCCGACTTCAGTGGAGCGTGCAGTCGGGGGGCAGTGATCTCGGCGGAGGCGACCCTCAACCAGTGGCTCGAGATCAACGGACTGACAGATGTCCTGCCCTCAACCGCACTTGTTGACCTCAACCCCGATGACAGCGGACCCGCATATCGGATCGATTATCCGGGTCCGGTACCAGTGCAGTGGTGGCGTTTCGAAGGATCAGGTCACCCCACTGCCAGTCGACTCGACGGTGTGACCGCACCAAGAACCGCGGGCCTTCGCAACAGCGATGTGGAGTTCGCCGACATCGCATGGGCGTTCTTCGCAACACAATTGCCCACGAACTAGCTCAGCAGTCACGTGCAGCAAGAACATGCGCTGCCCCACGCCCGTTAGGGGCAGAACACGGGCACCCGAGAGGCTTTCTGGCCACTCTCGACCCTCGGCCACGTCGAGACGGGGGGGTAACCGTCCGCACTTAGGTAGGAACCTGTCAGTGGGGTAAGTACCTAAGTCGGAACGCCAGTCGTGGCGCGGGTTCTGGCAAATACCGGAGCGCATTATTCAGCGATAGTCGCGTTTCCATTCAGCGGAGCGACAACCTGGCGACAGTCAGCCAGCGGCTCTCGAGCGCCTGGCAGCCTGCGCGTCGTACCTGGCCACCACGGCGTCGTAGGCCTCGACAAAAAGCGGCTCGAGGTCCGTCAAGGTGGCGGCCGAGGGCGAGAGCACCTGCACCCACCCCATCCAGGCGTAGACAGGGTGGGGCATCAGGACGTCGGTAGCCGTGAAGTCATGCCCGCTCGCCACGATGCCTCCCTTGGACGGCCGTGCCGGCCGGTCGCCGAACAACTGCTCGTACCGTGCACGCGGAAGGCAAAGCGCTACCCGAAAGACGCCTGGGCGATCGAGGTCCGACGCCGTGTCGTTGGCCCCGTCGTGGTCCTTCACGGTGCAGAAGTAGACACCGTTGGGGAGTGCCCTGTCGGGGTTGTAGAACAACGACGTCTCGCCCCAACTCGCCTTGGGGGCGAGCCCGGCGAAGTTCGCTGTCAGTGCTGCAACCACATCCTCGGGAGCCACAACCCAGACGGTACCGTCACACGTCCGGAGGGCCAGGAACACGAGAGCCCCCGCAAGCGACTGCCGGACGGAGACTTCGGCAAGCAACTACCCGAGCGTAGGTAGGAACCCCAGCGTGGGGTACGTAGACCGGCGGCGCCGGCACCGATGCGTAGCACCCGTCGGTCGCCCGATCCTCCTCACGGACGCCAGGGGCGCTGGGCCATTGGGGAACCCGACCGGCCATGGTTGACGGCGCAAGCCCCGACTCGGCGGCGGCCCGGCCCGTGGAAGGGCCCGGGTGTTCCCGCGGTCAGGGCGCGACCCCTCGGGGCCACCAAGCGATTATCGTTCACTGATCAATAAACATCCGTCGGCGACCCCGTCCGTTTGCGCCGCGAATGGTCATCGCAGCCTCAGCAAGCCAAGGAACAGCACTGTGACCAGCAACCAAGTCGTTCAGGTAGCCAACTCCGGCCAGAGCGTGCGCAGGCGCAGCCGTCGAAATCTCGGTGCCATCGCCGCCGTACTCGTCGTCGTCATTGCGGCAATGGGATGCACCTCTCAAGCCGAGCCGGTCAACCGTGAAGCTGCGACCTACCGGGGCACGCGGGTTACCGTCATCAACAACTCGTCAGCAACCGTGCAGGTGAGGCAGTCGGAACCAACCGCCTACGACTACGACTTCTCCTGGGAGGGCTTCGAGCCTCTGCCCCCGGGCGAGCGGCG
The DNA here is from genome assembly GCA_023261915.1 of Acidimicrobiales bacterium. Classification (GTDB taxonomy): domain Bacteria; phylum Actinomycetota; class Acidimicrobiia; order Acidimicrobiales; family Acidimicrobilacustridaceae; genus M30B73. The sequence continues at coordinate 2,791 of JALRFT010000063.1, forward strand.
CGAGTACCGCACCGACGGTGGCTACTTCGATGGTGGGACTGTTCAGCTC
>JALRFT010000092.1 GCA_023261915.1 Acidimicrobiales bacterium
AGCCTGAACCTTGATCAGACTTGTCGTCGCCACTCCGAAGATCATTGCTTCGAGTGCGCTGGAGGAAATGAGCCAACCAACTGGCGTCGGCCCTTGTCCCAGGATGAACCCACTTGCAGCGGTCAGGACCACACTCGCTACCAAGGACCCGACGAGATACCGGCGAAGATTCCGCATTCGGCGGCGAGCCGCCGTGTCCACTGAATGGACTCCCGCAGCCGAACGATGCGCTTGCCGTCCAACAATTCCTGCCCGCCCCATTTGTCGTACACGGGGGGGATGAACCCTTCATCGAGGTTGCGCAGACCCTCCACGTGCTCACCCACGGGAGGTTCGACGGCAAGGATCTTCACTTCGGGCTTGTGTTCCTTGAGGTAGGCACCAACGCCCATGAGCGTGCCCGACGTTCCGAGACCGGCCACGAAGTGGGTCATTTCCGGTGCATCACGAAGGATTTCAGGCCCGGTGGTCTCATAGTGAGCCCGGGGGTTCGCCTCATTGGCGTACTGGTAGAGGAAGGCCCACTCGGGGTGTTCGTCAGCAAGCGCCTGGGCTCGCTTGATCGCGCCATTCGATCCCTCGCTACCGGGAGACAAAATGATCTCCGCTCCGAAAATCTCGAGCAGTTGACGTCGTTCGATGCTGACGTTCTCGGGCATCACGATCTTGATGGGGTACCCGCGCATCTGGGCGATCATCGCCAGGGCAATGCCGGTGTTTCCCGACGACGGCTCGATGATGGTCCGCCCGGGTGTGAGCGTGCCGTCGGACTCAGCCTCGAGGACCATGTTCAACGCAATGCGGTCCTTGACCGAGCCGGCCGGGTTCTGCCCCTCCATCTTGGCGAGGAGGGTCACGGCGGGATTAGGGCTGAGAATGGAAACGTCAACGAGCGGCGTGTCGCCGATCATGTCGAGAACGGAGTCGTATCGAGCCATGGTGCAGATTCCCTTAAATCCTGACCGGATTGGTAGGTAATCTACCGGGCGGAGGCTCCAGAAACCACTATCGGCTCCTCTGCCACGTCACCATTGACGATTCTCCAGCTCCGCACCACTGGCTCATCGTCCCGGAGAGAGATGATCAGGTAGTGCCATTGAGGATCAGGGGCCTGGGCGACGTCGGTGGGCGAAGGGTAGGGCTCGGTGTGCGTATGGGAGTGCACGACCCCGAGGATCTCTAGTCCTTCGTCCTCGGCTCGCCTCTCGGCACGCAGATGATCACTCGGGTTGAGGGTGTACACCTTTGAGGACGCAGCATCATTGGCACAGGGGGCAAACCACCTTGCCACCGCTGGACCACCATCGGTGGCCGGTGAACCGGCGAGCAGACCACAGGCCTCGAGAGGGAAAGATCCGAGCGCATGAGCACACATGGCCCGGTAGGTCTCGAAATCCACAATGAGCACGTCCGGAAACGCTAGCACCGGTAGGGTCGGCGCCATGGGGCAGACGGCACCGAAGCGAAACAGCAACGAGGCCGCTGATGCCCCCAAGGTCGTTGCCGTCAACCGGTCGGTCCGACACGACTTTGACGTGCTCGACACCCTTGAGGTGGGCGTTGTCCTCGCCGGTAGCGAGGTGAAGAGTCTTCGAGCCGGAACCGCTCAGATCGCTGACGCTCACGCCCGGGTCCGCAACGGAGAACTGTGGCTGCACGGCATGCATGTCCCCGTCTGGGGGACAACAGGTGCTCATGATCGTCCCGATGTCGAGCGGCCACGCAAACTTCTCGCCCACCGATCGGAGATCCAGCGCCTTGACGCCCGTGTGGCCCAAGAACGTCTCACCCTCGTCCCCACCAAGCTCTACTTCACAAAGGGTCGGGCAAAGCTCGAACTGGCCTTGGTGCGCGCTCGCACCAAAGGGGACAAACGTGCGGCCATCGCCAAACGGGACGCTGAAGCCGAGGTTCGACGAGCCGTCGGCCGCAGCGCCAAGGGCCTCGACTAGGGACGCCGGCGCAACGCCCCTCTGGCACCATCCGTCAGATTGCCGTCAGCCTCCTGCGGTTGACGATCGCCAGACCATCGGCGCGATCAGAACAACCCGGGTTCCTCCGTCGCTACCGCTGCGACGTGCCGGCCGTTGGTTCCTGCTGCCATAGAGTGAGGCCACTCCATGCTCCTCGCCACGCTTGCGTCACCGGTCGTCGCGTCCGCCCTGATCATCGCATCGCGCCGGTACCCGAACCTCAGGGAAGCGTGGTCGGTGATGGCAGCGACGGCCACCACCGTGCTCACGACCGTCATGTTCATCGGTGCGCTCCGCGGGAGCACCCCGGCGCCGGCGCTGTCGATCATGGAACTGGCCCCCGGACTTGAGCTCGAGTTGCGTGCCGACGACGTCGGACTCGTCTTCGCCCTCTGCGTGTCAGCCCTCTGGTTGGCGACCACGCTCTATGCCATTGGGTACATGCGCTCCAAGAACGAGGGGCAGCAGACCCGGTTCTTCGCGGCGGTGGCACTCTGCATCGCCTCGACACTCGGTCTGGCTTTCAGTGCCAACTTTTTCACCTTCTTCATCTTCTACGAGCTACTCACGGCCGCCACCTGGCCACTCGTCGTTCACAACCAGACCCCTGCGGCTCTCGCGGCGGGTCGACGGTACCTCCGCTACCTCCTCGGTGGTGGCGCTGCACTGCTGCTCGCGCTGATCATCACCCAGGTAGTGGCTCCCGGTCAGAACTTCGTCCTCGGCGGCTACCTCGATGGGTTGATCTCCAACGGCGGAGCCGTTGCCCTCGTCGCACTGGTGACGCTCGGCTTCGGCACGAAGGCGGCGCTCATGCCGCTACACGGCTGGCTGCCCTCGGCGATGGTGGCGCCGACACCGGTGTCCTCTCTCCTTCACGCCGTTGCCGTCGTGAAGGCAGGGGTCTTCGGCTTCGTCCGGATCTTCGGTTTCGTCATCGGGCCTGACCTGCTCGCCGAGATCGGTGCCGGCCTGGTGGTGGCCACCATTGCTGCGGTCACCATCGTCGTGGCGTCAGTCATTGCGTTCCGTCATGACGAACTGAAGAAGCGCCTGGCGTACTCAACCGTCGCCCATCTGTCATTCATCATCCTCGGCGTCAGTCTCCTTAGCGCCGAGTCATGGAATGGCGCTCTGCTCTACATCGCCAATCACGCCGTACTGAAGATCACCCTCTTCTTCTGCGCCGGCGCCATCTACGTCACCGCCCACAAGACGAAGGTCAGCGAGCTCGATGGCATCGGACGGCGCATGCCCCTGACGATGGCGGCCTTTGCGGTGGCATCACTGGGCCTCGCTGGCGTGCCACCAGTCGGTGGCTGGGTGTCCAAGTGGTTCCTTGGAATGGGTACCACCTCGGTCAGCCAGCCGATGCTGACCATCGTCGTTTTGGGGTCGGGCCTACTCACTGCGGGCTATTTGCTCCCCATCGTCTACCGGGCGTTCTTTCGTCCCTCCCCAATCATCGAAAGCGACGGGCAAGCCCCACGCTTTCGGGAGGCCCGCGCGTTCATGCTCGTGCCTTTGGTCCTCACGGCTGCAGCTGCGCTTGCGCTCGGTCTCGGCGACGTATTCCGACTCGATGTGCTGACCTCGGCGGTGGCCCAACTCGTGGTGGGAGCAACGCCGTGACGGCACTCGCCCTTCTTGGACTTGGCCTCGTCGGGGGAGGTCTGCTCATCGTTGTCGCCCGCTACCTCCCCGGTGGCCTTCTGGCCCGGCCGGAGGATCCTGATCTCGTTGATGACCCCGACGAGGAAGATCTCGGAGTCGACGCCGCTGAGGGGTCGACATGATTGAGTTGCTTCCCACCGTTCATCCGGCCCTGATTCTCAGTGCCGGAGCGATTCTCGTCGCCCTCCTCCCCCGCCGCTGGCGACCCTGGGGTTTCGTCCTCGCCGCCGTCCTCGCCGGCGCGGCCGTCCTCGGTCTTAAGGACGGCACGACATGGAACTACGACTTCTATGGCATCGAACTGACCCCACTGCGGGTCGATCGCCTGTCACTCGTATTCGCCTATGTGTTCACCATCGCCCTGCTCGCCGGCGGCATCTTCGGACTTCGCACCATGGGGGCGATTGAACGGCCCAGCGCGCTGATATACGCCGCAAGCGCATTTGGGGTGGTGCTCGCCGGAGATCTCATCACCTTGTTCTTCTTTTGGGAACTGAAAGTTGCTGGCTCAGCGCTCTTGGTGCTGGCACGCAGGACACCGGCGTCAGCTGCGGCGGGGATGCGCTACCTGTTCGTCAGTCTCGGCGGGGGCATCGTGCTGCTCGGCGGCATCAGCTGGTGGATCGTCCAGACGGGGTCGATCGAGTTCGACAACCTAGGGCTCGCCGGTGGAGCCTCGGCCCTGATACTCGGGGGCTTCCTCATCTCGGCGGCGGCTGTGCCCCTGCACGCGTGGATGCCCGACGCCTACCCCGCCGCCACCGTTGCCGGCACCGTCTTTCTCGCTGCGTTCACGTCCAAGGCGGCGATCTACGCGTTGGCCCGCGGCTTTCCCGGCACCACGGCGCTCGTCTGGGTCGGTGTTGTGATGGCCCTCTGGGGTGTCATCTACGCCCTCGCCGTCAACGACACCCGACGCATTCTCGTGTACTCCTCGGTCAGTCAGGGAGGGTTCATGATTGCGGCGATCGGTGTCGGCAGCGCCCTCGCCGTCGACGGCGCTGTCAGCCACGCCTTCGCCCACATCGTCTACAAGGGCCTTCTCCTCATGGCCGTGGGAGCGATTCTGTGGAGCACCGGTCACACCCGGCTGACCCGACTCGGCGGGGTGGGCAGGATTCTGCCGGTGGTGGCAGTGCTGTACATGGTCGGCGCCCTGTCCATCGGGGGTATCCCGATCTTCAGTGGTTTCGTTGCCAAGGAAATGAGTGCCCTGGCCATCGAGGACGGCGGATTCGGCTGGGCCTACTGGCTTCTCAAACTCGCCAGTGTCGGCACGCTCATCGTCGTCGTGTTCCGACTGCCATGGTTCGCGTTCATGGGCCGCTCGTCTTCCGCCTCACCAGGCGACGCTGCCGGGGACCTGGCCCTTCGACGGAGTGTTCCGGTGTCGATGTACGTGGCCATGGCTGGCCTTGCGATGGTGAACGTCGTGATCGGATTGTGGCCCACCCTGCTGTACCGACTGCTGCCTGGTGAAGCACTCGACTACGAGCCCTTCACCATCTATCGGATCACCAACGCCATGGCGCTCACCCTGGGGGCGCTCGCCGCCTTCTGGCTTGGACGACGGCTACTTGTCGGTCGCCCCATCACTGTGCATGACACGGACTGGGTCTACCGGGGCCTCCCTCAACGGCTGGCACCGGCATGGAATCGCCTTCGGACGCCCTCGTTGGCACTGCGGCTACCGCACCTGCGCGACCTACCCGTGTGGAGTCCAACCCTGTGGGTGTCAGGAGTCGTCGTACTGGGTGTCCTCGCCACCGTGCTTGCTGTGGGGATGTTGACATGAACCATCAACCGGTCGGTGCGCCACCACGCCATCCGCTGCGTGCCCACCCCCGCCTGGCGCTGCTCCAGTTCCTCGCCCTTTTCGGATTCTGGATGCTCCTCTCGTGGCGACTGGATCCGATGTATCTCGCCTTCGGACTCATCTCAGCGGCGAAATCCAGGCGACTTGAACAAAATCGGCGTGCTGCTATTGAGTCACGTCGTCGCAAAAAGGTTATGGTGAGTGCCACCCGTCGAACGTGCAGGAGTTTCCTGTCTGCCTATGACGTCGATCTG
>JALRFT010000123.1 GCA_023261915.1 Acidimicrobiales bacterium
ATCAGGCCCGATCTCATCGAGCAGGTCATCACCCCCGTCGTGCCCGCACAGTTCGCCGACGACGACTACGAGGTTCTGGTGAACCCGACCGGGACGTTCGTGATCGGTGGTCCCGTTGGCGATGCCGGCCTCACCGGCCGCAAGATCATCGTGGATACCTATGGAGGCGCGGCGCGCCACGGCGGCGGCGCGTTCAGTGGCAAGGATCCATCCAAGGTGGATCGCTCGGCGGCCTACGCCGCCCGGTGGGTGGCCAAGAACGTGGTCGCCTCGGGCGCCGCACGTCGATGCGAAGTACAGGTGGCCTACGCCATCGGCGTCGCCCATCCGGTTTCGGTCATGGTCGAGACCTTCGGTACCGCCAATGCTGATCCGGTGGCCATTGGTTCGGCAGTGCGCGACGTATTCGACCTACGACCGGCGGCGATCATCGCCCAGCTCGATCTGCGTCGTCCGATTTACAAGCGCACCGCTGCCTACGGGCACTTTGGTCGTACTGATGCTGATGGCTTCACTTGGGAGCGTCTCGACCGCGTCGACGATCTCAAGTCCGCACTGGGTCTCTGACGGCCAGCGTGGAGGGCCAGGGCGCCCTATTTGATCCACCGGGTCGGCGTGCGCCCCTCATCCCGGAGGTCTCCGCGGTCGAGGGCGTGGTGGTGCGGGTTGTGGCCGATGTCCGGTCCATGCGAAACGAACTCGACTACCTCGTGGCCCCGCCTGATGACGCTCGTGTCGAGGTGGGTTCACTCGTTGACGTCGACTTGGGTGGTCGCCGACTCAAGGCGTGGGTTGTGGCCGTAGGTGTCGACCCGCCCCCCGGCGTCAGGGTTCGCCCGGTCCGACGATTGCGCAGCGTCGGGCCCGACCCCTCGGTGACCGAACTGACGGCATGGGGGGCATGGCGGTTCGCCGGTGCCCGCTCGGCGCTGTTGGGGACGGCCTCATCGCCGGTCATTGTGCGCGGTCCCACAGGCGAGGTGGCCACCGGTGGCAGCAGCGAGCCATCCTCGGATCAAACGCGAGTGGCGACCCCGGAGCTCTCACGCCTCAACGTCGCTACCGATCGGTTGTTCCTCCCGGGCGTGCGGGTGGTGCGGCTCCCTCCAGCGTCGGATCCGACGGCGCTGGTGGTCGCCGCCGCTTCCCAGGGACCAACACTGGTGGTCACCCCCAGTCAGCGTCAGGCCACGCGACTCGTTGGTCGTATCCGCTCAGCCGGCCTCGCCGCTGTTGGACTCCCCTCCGGCTGGGCGGCTGCGCGTTCGGGGGGAGTGAGTGTGGTGGGAACGAGGGTTGCGGCCTGGGCCCCGTGCGGCGATCTTCGGGCCGTGGTAGTGCTCGACGAGCATGATGAGTCGTTGGCACAGGAGCACACGCCCACCTGGCATGCCCGAACAGTGGCGATTGAGCGGGCCCGACGGGCGGGAGTGCCCTGTTTGCTGGTCTCGCCCACCCCCAGCCTCGAGGCTCTGGCCGCTGCCGACGAAGTCATCGCCCCCGGCCGCCCCGCCGAACGAGACGGCTGGCCCGCGGTCGACGTCGTCGACCAGCGTTTCGCCGACCCCATGCTGTCCGGACTGGTTTCAGAGCGTCTCGTGGGTCTCCTGCGCAGTGGAGCGCGAGTGGTGTGTGTCCTGAACCGGACCGGCCGGTCGAGGCTGCTCGCCTGTGATGGTTGTAGCGCCTTAGCCCGGTGCGAGAGGTGTGGGACCGCCGTCACCCAGAGCACGGAAGGTCACCTCGCCTGCGGGGCGTGCGGATCCACCCGGCCGGTGGTGTGCGTTGAATGCGGGCGAACCCGCCTACGCAACATCCGAAGAGGTGTCTCTCGCGTGCGAGAAGATCTGGAGGCGCTGGTCGGTGAACCGGTCACCGAACTCACTGCCTCAGAGGATCGGCGCGACCTCGCACGCCGCGAGCGGGTCGTGGTGGGAACGACTGCGGCCCTCTATCGGATCGATTCTGCGGACGTCGTGGCGTTCCTCGACTTCGATCAGGAACTCATGGCCCCCCGCTACCGGGCGGCAGAGGAAGCGCTAGCGCTGCTCGGGATGGCGGGACGACTGGTGGCGGCCCGGGGTGCACCGACCCCGGGGCGGGTCGTCGTGCA
>JALRFT010000275.1 GCA_023261915.1 Acidimicrobiales bacterium
CATGGCCGAGCCGTACGAGTTCTCCGAGGCGCAGGCGGTCGACATCCTCGACATGCAGTTGCGTCAACTCACCCGCCTGAGCCGGATCGACATCGAGGCCGAACTCGAGAACATCCGCACGGCGATCGCCGAACTCGAGGCGATCCTCGCCGACGAGGGCCGACTTCGGGCCGTGATCTCAACCGAGCTTTCCGAGGTGCGCGAGGAGTTCGCCAATCCCCGGAGGACCGAGATCGGCTTTGAGGTCGGCGACCTTGACCTTGAGGACCTCATCGATGACGAGGATCTCGTGGTCACGATGTCGGCCAAGGGTTACGTCAAGACGGTCTCCGCCGACGCCTTCCGGGCGCAGGGTCGCGGTGGTCGCGGCGTGGCTGGAGCCAAGCTCCGTGACGAGGACTACGTCACCCACATCGTGCACACCACGGCGCACGCCTACCTGTTGTTCTTCTCCAGTCGAGGCCGTGTATACCGACTCAAGGCCCACGAGATCCCGATGAAGGAGCGCACCGCCCGGGGCACGGCCATCGTGAATCTCCTCCCGCTGCAGCCTGGCGAGAAGATCCAGTCGATCATCGACACCCGTGACTATGAGACGAACCAGTACCTGTTCTTCGCCACCGCCAATGGTCAGGTGAAAAAGACCCGGTTCCGGGAGTACGACTCGTCGCTACGGGCCGGGATCATCGCCGTGAACCTGCGGGAGGGTGACGAGCTGGTGCGGGTGATTCCCGTCAATGACGATGACCACATCTTCATGGTCTCCCACAACGGCATGGCCATTCGTTTCAATGGTGATGACGTTCGGTCCATGGGCCGCAGTGCTGCTGGGGTGCGCGGTATGAAGCTGCGTGAGGGCGACCGGGTCGTGTCGTGTGACGTCGGGCGTGACGACTCCGCCATCCTGATCGTCACGGACGCCGGTTATGGCAAGCGCACCCAACTCGACAAGTTCAATCCGCAGGGACGGGGTGGACAGGGTGTCCGCGGGATCAAGATCACCGAACGCAAGGGGCATGTGGTCGCTGCGTTCATGGTTGGTCTCGACGACGAAGTCCTCGTCATCGCCACCGGTGGGGTGGTCATCCGAACCCAGGCCCGGGAGATCTCCTCGCAAGGCCGCGACGCGACCGGGGTGCGGGTCATGAACCTCACCGACGGTCAGTCCGTCGCCGCCGTCGCCCCGGTGCTGGCCAGCGACGACTGATTCCGTCGGTGCGGGGCGCCCTGGGGCGCAACATGCGGAGAGGCGAGACGGGTCAGGCAGGGTTCGTCGTTGCGGCAGTGCTGTCAGTCAGTGTCGTGATGGCCGCCGTGGTGGTTCAGGTCGGCGATGTCGCGGTCGACCGGGCCGCCGCCCGTTCCGCGGCGGACGCCGCCGCGCTCGCGCTCGCCGTGGGTGGTCCGGCGCAGGCCGCCGAGGTGGCCCGTCGCAACGGAGCCGAGATTGTCAGTCAGGTGGTGGTGGACGGCCGGGCCCAAGTAACGGCGAGGGTGGGTCGGGCCGAGGCCACAGCGGTTGCTGACCGGTCTCGGTGACCCACCCCCCTACACTGGCGGCGTGGCAGTCTCCGGCGCCAAATCTCCCGCCCAGTTGGGCACAACCCAGTGGACGCTGGGCTGGGTCTCACCTCGGTCGGTCGCCCGTGTGGCCGCGTTGTTGTGGGCATGTCTGTGGGTGGTCGTCGTCATCGCCGGGTTGGTGCTGTGGCAGGTCGGTCGGGCGACGGGACTCATCGCCAATGCGGAGTCCTTCTGGGCGCAGGCCACTGGTCAGTCGTCGGCATCGTTCAATGGCGTGGCGCTTTTGGTGGTCGTCGTGTTCGGTGGTCTCGTCGTCGTGGCGGTAGCCACCGTGCTGAGTTTGTTGGGGGCGATGCTTTTCAACGCCGTGTGCGATCTGACTGGTGGGGTGAAAGTGGCGGGGACACCGGCCCCGTCAGGCCCAGGACCCCGACTGGCTCCTGAACCGTCACCCCGCCAGCCGAGACCGTCTCCCGCCGCGCAACCCCAAGTGGCCCGGCCCGGCACCAACGGGTAGCGTCCTTTGCTCGGTCGGGGCTATAGCTCAGTCGGTTAGAGCGCACCCCTGATAAGGGTGAGGTCGCTGGTTCGATTCCAGCTAGCCCCACAACTTCGTCCGCACCGAACGGTGCGGAATCCGATCAGGAGGCCTCGTGTTGAGACTGCTGCGGGGTGCACTCGTCGCACTTGGTGTCGCCGGTCTCGTCGCTGGCGTCCTTCGTCTCCGCAATCCGGCCACGCCGCCGGTCACGAGTGGTGGGTGGCGAGAGCTCTCCGGCCCGGAGATGAGCTGAGTGGAGGTATCCGCCGCCGTTCGAGCAGTGGTCATCGGGGTTGGGTCGACCGGCGCCCGGGCGACCCGGCAGCTTGCCTCCACCCCGGGGGTGACCGATGTCGTCGTTCGGGATCCCGAGCCGGCTCGCGTGGTCGCCGTGGTGGATTCGATGGCCCCGAAGGTGCGGAGCGACGGAGCAGCCCCCAGTGACGTCATGCCGGCTGACGTCGTCGTCCTCGCCGGACCGGTTGGAACTCAGGCCCCACTGGCGAAGACTTGGCTCAGTGCGGGGGTCCACGTGGTCACCACCACTGATGATCTCGACGAGGTCGACGAACTCCTCAGTCTTGATGAGTTGGCTCGCAGCAACGGGATCGGTCTGGCTGTCGGTGCCGGGTTCGCGCCTGGCTTGTCGGACCTTCTGGCCGCCCATGCCGCCGGCCGTCTTGATCGGGTCGACGAGATCCGGGTGGAACGCTGTGGTGCGGGCGGTCCGGCCTGTGCCCGTCATCTCCTCGGTTCCCTCGGGGGTCAGGCGCTCGACTGGCGTGACGGTCAGTGGACGCGGCGACCCGGCGGGTCGGGCCGCGAACTCGTCTGGTTTCCTGATCCCATCGGCCCGCGTGACTGTTTCCGGGCGGAGATGCCAGACGCCCGCCTTCTCGTCCGTGCCTTTGGTGGGG
>JALRFT010000003.1 GCA_023261915.1 Acidimicrobiales bacterium
TGCGGACCAGAAGGCCAGGTTGTGCACGCCAGGCAGGCCGAAGACGGTGTCCACTCCCTGCGCGGCCAGCATCTCGAGGATCGCGGTGCCCACGGTGCGCTGCTCGCTCACGGCACCAGCCTGTCAGAGTGCCAGGCGATCAGGTCGGCCTCCCTCGGGCCCGGCGGACATGAAGGGAACGCCGGCTTCACCAGCCACAGCCCGAGCAATCAGCGTCTTCCCCGTTCCGGGAGGGCCGACGAGCAGGATGCCTTTGGGGATGCGAGCCCCGATCTCGGAGAACTTCTCGGGGTGCTTGAGGAAGTCCACCACCTCGGTGATCTCCTGCTTGACCCCCTCGTAGCCGGCGACATCGCTGAACAGGGTTCCCGGCCGCTCGGTTGTGTAGGTCTTGGCCTTGCTGCGCCCGACCGACATGATCCCGCCCATCTGGGAGGAGGCCCGGCGCTGCATCCACATGAAGAAACCGATGATGAGCAGCACCGGGAGGAAGAACGGGATCAGGGTGAGCAGTGGGTTCGGCTCGGGGGTGGTGAACTCGACACCCTTTTGGGTCATCAACTCAAGGTCAGTGTCGGGGGGAGGAGCCGGCGTCGTCGTTGTGAACGAGGTGCCGTCACTGAACGAGCCGGTGACCGAGTTATTGACGTTGTCGTAGGTCGCCTCGCTGACCTGGTCCTGTCGGAGACGATCGAGGAAGGTGCCGTAGGGAGTCGATCCACTCTGGTCCGTGCGAATGAACGACGGGACGATGAACACGGCAGCCACAACCGCAACGAGGACCCACAGCGTCCACCGCGGCCAGCCTTGCTGCTCGTTGTCGTGACCGGACGAGCCCCGGGGAGGGGGAGGAGGCGTCGGGGCGTCAGGGCTCATGACTTAAGCCTAGGGGAATCTGGACGGAATCGGCCCGGCGGGGACCGTGAAAAGGGTCGATTCAGCCGGCGAGGGCCCGGCCGGAACCGAGGTCCCAGAGGGAGGCTGGCTGTGCCGAGCGACGGCGGTCAGCCAGGGTCCACCCCTGCGGCGGGGTGAGTCGGTTGGCGTGGGCAATGCACAGGTCGTAGGTGGAGGGATGATCCTCCGGGGCGAGATCATCCAGCCAGACGGTCGATGAGCGGTACTCGTAGGTGAACGTCGCCGACGCCGAGGAAGCACATGCGGGGCGAGAGCAACTCCTGCGCATAGACGGGACGGTAGCGGTGCTCCGGGGTCGGGTGGGGGATGGCCTGAGCACTGCCGTCGAGGCCCAGATCGGAGCCGGGAAGGTCTCGGGGTAGCCTCTGGACGTGGCCTCAAAGAGCTCCCGTCGTCGCAAGCGCGCCGCTCGTCGCAGCAGCGACGACGTTCGCCCCACCGACGATGGTTCCGTCGGTACCGCTTCCGATCCGGGTTCGGCGGTTGAGGCCACTCCGGCCGTGGTTAGCACCGTCGTCGCCACCGAGGATTCCCCGAAGCGCGCGCGGACTGCTCCACCCGTGGTCAACCCCACTGTGGGCGGCTCACCTCTCTACGAGTTCACCGACCGGTTCGTGGCCCCCGTGCCCGGCGAAGGCCCGGCCGAGGCATCGGCGAACAAGCGATGGGGTCTTGGCGACGCCATCGGCGGTTGGGCCATTGCCCAGATCGCGTCGATTCTCGCCATCGCTGCGGTCATCACCTATCTCGGGTACCCGGCCATTGCGGGGATGGGAGGGGCGATCGGCCAGGCAGCCGGGCAGAGCCAGATCGGTTCGGCGCTTGAGATCCTCAGTGTCTACGGCGACCTTCCCTTTGAGTGGCAGGTAGCGCTCCAGATCCCGCTGTGGATTGGACTGATTGGCGCACCGATCTTCGCCGCCCGTCGCAAGGGCACCTCGCTCGCCGTGGACTTCGGGTTGCGAATGCAGCGCAAGGACATTCCCGTCGGCCTCGTCATCGGGGTCCTCGCCCAACTGGTTCTCGTCCCACTCGTCTATCTGCCCCTGCGGGCGCTTGGCGGCAGCACCGATGAGGTGTCCCAGCCCGCTCAGGAATACGTGGCCAGTGCGTCCGGCCCGCTCGCTGTGATCCTGTTGTTGTTCGTGGTCGGCCTCGGTGCGCCGTTCGCCGAGGAGCTCTTCTACCGCGGGCTCGCCCAGCGGGCCCTGCTCCACCGCATCGGTCGCCCCGTCTGGGCAGTGGTCGTCGCCGCCCTGTTTTTCGCCTTTGCCCACCTGCAGTCTCTGCAGTTCCCGGCGCTGGTGGCCGTCGGTGTCGTGTTCGGTGCCCTCGCCCAGCGATCTGGTCGTCTGGGCCCGTCAATATTCGCCCACGTCGGGTTCAACCTCACGACCGCAGTGGTGTTCCTGTTTGATCTGACGCTGCCCTTCACCTGAGGCCAGTGAGGTTCCCATGTCTGACGCCGAACCCCCCGAGACTGCCAGCGGCTCGCCGCCCGGCTCGACCCCGCCCCCCGATGCGGAACTGACCGCCGAGTTCTGGGGGGAGTCCGAACGGCGCGGGCGTCGCCGGGGCCGGAGTCGTCGGACAGAGACCGTGACCGCTGGAGGTGACTTCTTCGAGTTCACCCAGACCGATGACACCGAGTCGGACGATCCCGATGCCCATCGTCGTCTCGACAGTCCGGACCTCAGCTGGTCGACCCGTCTCACACACCGGATTGCCAACGTGCCCGTCGAGGGCTGGTTGACCCTGGTGATTGTGGGTACGTGCGTTGGGTTCGTCGTCGCCCAACTCGGTGGTTCGCTGCTCATCACTGACACCACTCCCGCAGGTGGGGACATGGGGGCGCACGTGTGGGGCCCAGCCTTCATGCGGGACCACCTGCTGCCGAGTCTTCGGCTGACAGGGTGGTCGCCTGACTGGTACGCCGGCCTGCCCGCGTTTCAGTTCTACATGGTGCCGCCCATGCTGGCGATCGCCGTACTTTCCTACGTGCTGCCTTACGGCATCGCCTTCAAGCTGGTGGCTGTCAGCGGTGTGGTCACCATGCCGATAGCAGCATGGGCATTCGGCCGGCTCACCCGCCTGCCTTTCCCGGCCCCGGCCCTTCTGGCGGTGGGTGCCACCGCCTTCCTCTTCGATCGGTCGTTCTCCATCTACGGCGGCAATCTGGCATCGACACTCGCCGGCGAGTTCGCCTTCTCCATCTCATTGTCGTTGTCGCTCGTGTATCTCGGGGTGGTGGCCCGTGGGCTACGCACCGGGCGCCACCGAGGCCTCGCCGCCGTCCTCCTGGCGCTCGTGGCGCTGTGCCACGTCATCCCCGCCATCTTCGCTGTGGTGGGAACCGCAGCGCTGTTCCTGGTCCACACTGGTGCCACCGCAGTCTGGCGCCGCCGGGCCCGGGCTGCGGTCATTCCCGGACTCGTCGCTGTTGCGGTGATCGCAGTCGTATCAGTGATCCCCCAGGTCACCGGATGGGGGAGCCCCGATGGCAGCCCCTGGCTGGGTGGTTCCGTCCTCGTTGCCCTTGCGGCTGTGGCTGGCGTGTCGTTGCTCGTATGGATGTTCTGCGCACCCGGTCGCACCCGATGGGTGTGGCTGGCCACCATGGCTCCCGTCGCCGGACTGCTCGTGGCGTGGTGGTACTGGCCGTTTTGGTCCCAGCGCGCCTACCTCAACGACATGGGGTGGGAGCGCAAGACGAACATCGCCACCCTGCTGTGGAACCGCGGGTCCCAGGTCGCCGGCGAGGCACTCGACGGTGGTCTCGTCGACTCCCCACCACTGCAATGGGTCATCGGGTTGGCCGTCGTCGGGCTCGTGTTGTCGCTCGTCAACCGCCGTCGAGCGGGGGTTGCGCTGGCCCTGATTGCCATCATCGCCGCCCTCGGCGTCTGGGGTATGCCCCAAGGTCGGCTGTGGAACGCCCGCCTCACGCCCTTCTACTACCTGTCGCTCTACCTGCTGGCGGGCATCGGTATCGCCGAGTTCGGCCGGCTGATTTCCTCGTTGGTGGCCCGCGATCTCGCCCGGCCGGTGCGCTGGGTGCGCTGGGCGACCGGTGTGGCCGCCACTCTGGTCGTGTTGGTGCTCATTGGTCTCCCTCTGCGGTCGTTGCCCGGCGGCACGCTCGACGGTCCGACCTACCGGTGGGGACCGTTCTCGACCACGGACTCCTCGTTCGTGCCGGGGTGGGCCCGCTGGAACTTCTCGGGGTACGAGGGCAAGGCGGCGTGGCCCGAATACCAGGCACTCATGGCCACGATGACGACTGTCGGCCAGCAGGAGGGCTGCGGCCGGGCAATGTGGGAGTACGAAAAGGACCTCGATCGCTACGGCACCCCGATGGCACTCATGCTCCTGCCGTTTTGGACCGATGGGTGTATCGGATCAATGGAAGGCCTGTACTTCGAAACCTCCACGACGACGCCGTACCACTTCCTGATGCAGGACCAGCTGTCAGCTGCACCGTCGAATGCGCAGCGGGACCTCCCCTACGTCGCCGGAGCCCCGAGTCCAGGGGAGTTCGACAAGGGCATCGCCAACCTGCAGTTGTTCGGCGTGCGCTACTACCTCGCCACCAGCGCCGAGATGAAAGCACTGGCCGACGATCATCCGGACCTCACCGAGATCGCCACTTCGGGACCGTGGAACGTCTACGAGGTGGCCGACGCCCCACTCGTGGAAGGACTTACCTACGACCCGATCGTGGTCCAAGGCGCTGACGTCGGAGGGGACGTCTGGCTTGACCTTGCCGTCGAGTGGTTCATCGACCCCAACGCCCGGGAACTCTTCGCCGCAGCGTCAGGGCCAGACTCGTGGCCTCGGGTGGACATGTCGGCGGCACTCGACGGTCTCACCCTGGGTGCCGATGTGTGGGGGCCCCAGCAGGCCGTTGCTCCGGCGACTGTCAGCAACATCGAGACGGATACGGATCGGGTGTCGTTCAGCGTGGATCGCACCGGGGTGCCGGTGCTGGTCAAGACCTCCTACTTCCCAAACTGGGACGTCAGCGGCGCTGAAGGCCCGTGGCGGGTGACACCGAATCTGATGGTCGTCGTCCCGACTGAGCGTCAGGTGAGCCTGACCTACGGCCGCTCGGGTCCCGAGCTCATCGGCTGGGTCGTCACCGGACTGGGAATCGTCCTGCTCATCGGACTGTGGCGTTGGGGCCGGGTCAAGGGTGTGGGACCGATGTGGTGGTTCTGGCCGACCTGGGCTCACCCCGACCCGCCCGATGGCAACGTCCCCCTGTCGACTCCGCCCCTCGGCTTTGAGGCGCCGGCGCGGCCCGGTTCGACCCCCGAACCGCCGCGTGCTGATCCGCCGGTCGAGTCGGACGCAATTGTGGACGCTCGGCTCCCGGGCCCGGCCACCGAACAGGAGGTTGGGCCTCGCCCCAGTGGGGCGGGCGACACCATCTGGGGCTACGGCACCACGCAGGGGAGCAGCGCGGCACCGGAGGAATCGTGAATCTGCGTCGTCGGTTGCGCATGGCATCCGGTTTTGCGCTCCTGAGCTTGGTCGGTGGCCTCGTGGCACTGCGGGTCATCACCCGCCGTCGCAATCTCGATCGGGTGCATGCCACGCTCGGTGTTCGTCATGCCCGTCCGCCCGCCGCCGGGGCATTGCGGCTCTCAGTCGTCATTCCCGCCTACCGCGAGCCAAAGATCGGCGACGCCATCGCAGCAGTGCGCGAGGCGCTCGCTGAATACGACTCGAGGGGAGACCTTGAGATCATCGTGGTCGACGACGGATCTCACGACGGCACCGATGAGCGGGCTGTTCGGGCGGGAGCGGACCGGGTGCTGCGGCTGGCCGTCAACCGCGGGAAGGGGGCAGCCGTGCGTACCGGGGTTCTGGCAGCGCGGGGCCGCACCATTGCGTTCACCGACGCCGACCTCTCCTACCCGCCGGCGCAACTCGCGCTTCTGTGCGCCGAGGTCGAGGCCGGTTGGGACGTCGTTGTCGGGAGTCGTCTGCATGCCGACACCACCACCTTGGTGCGAGCCCGTCGACTGCGCGAACTCGGAGGTCGGGTCATCAACGCCCTCACCCGGGCCGTACTC
>JALRFT010000018.1 GCA_023261915.1 Acidimicrobiales bacterium
TGTTGATCGGTACCGGTGCCGGGTTCGCTCTTAGTCCGGCGTCGCGTTCGGTGACGCTCGCCACCCCGGTGCATCGGGTGGGCATGGCGTCGGGCACGGCTGATCTCCAACGCGATCTCGGCGGGTCCATCATGCAGGCACTGCTCGGGGCCATCCTCACCGCCGGGTACGCCGTGGCAGTGAACAGCCAGCTCGCCGGGGCGCCCGCTTCGGCGACGTCACAACTCACCGACGACACCCGGAACCTGTTGACCTCGTCGTATGCCAGTGCCACCGAGGTTGCCGCCCAGTTCCCCCAGTACGCGGCGGCCATCATCACTGGCGCCCGAGACTCCTTTGAGTCCGGCGCACTCGTGGCCATCACCGCCGGTCTACTCACCACCGTCGTCGGGGCACTCGTGGTCTGGATCGGTTACCCGTCGCGTCGCCGGGAGGACGAACTGTTCGCCCGATACGCCGAAGCTGACGCCACACCGGTGGCGGACTGAGTCACCGATCAGGTGAGGATCTCTCCCACGAGGTCGACCAGCCAGCTCCGCACCGCCGGGTCGTCCTCAACGGGTGTCTTGCCGAGACGAACCACCACGAGATCCTCTTCGGGAAGCACCAAGATGAACTGGCCTTCGTAGCCACAGGCGGCCACCGAGCCTGGCAAACGGTTGAACAACCACCAGTGGGTGCTGTAGTCGAGGTCGGGGTCCTCCCCCCGGGCCGTCTTGGTTCGGGCGCCTTCCACCCATGACGAAGCCAAGAGACGGTTCCCTCCGACACAGCCATCGTGGGCGTAGAGCTGGCCGAAACGGAGGTAGTCGGTCGCCGTGGCGAACATGAACGACGAACCGATGAACGTTCCCGCGGCGTCGAAGCGCGCCGTGGTGCGTTCCATGCCGACTGGGGCGAACAGTCGCTCGGTGAGGTACGCCTCCATGGCGGACCGACGCTGTTGTGGGGTGCCGCCGCCGAGCAGGTCACCGAGGACGCGACAGATGATGTTGGTGGTGCCCGATGAGTAGTAGAAGAAGCGGCCGGGGGATGAGGACAGGGGTCGATCGATGGCGTACGCCGCCACGTCGGAGGCCCCTGCCCCCCACAACATGTTCACCACGTCGGAGGCTCCCGAGTCGGAGTACTCCTCGTTCCACGCCAGACCGGAGCGCATCGTCAGCAGGTGTCGCAATGTGATGTCCGCTCGGGTGTCGTGGCGCCACTCGGGTACCGCAGCCGGTGCGTCCACGTCGACGAGGCCGTCGTCGACCATGAACCCCACAAGGGCGTGGGTGATGCTCTTGGCCACCGACCACGATCGATGCGTGGTATCGGGCCCGCATGGTACTGAGGCGTCGTTGGCGTAGAACGCGCACAGCCGCTCGCCGCCGTGTTCAACGAGCACGGCGTGGGTCTCCCCGGGAACGTCCACGGGTGCCTGTCCGGCCCGCAGACCGTCGAGGATCGGTGTGGCCGCCACCTCAGCGATCCACGCGCACCGTGTCCCCGACGCGGATCGTGCCCGGGGTCACTACATCGGCGTAGACGCCGAGATGGTTGGGGAACTGGCCGTTGAGTTCCACGAGGGCGTCATGGATTTCCGGTTGGCGATCGAGCGCCGGTTCACCGTTGCGGCCCGGCGGTTGAGCTCGCAGCGGCATGGCACACCGCACCGTCGGCTGGGTGACAGCCAGCGTCACTTCACCGATGTGCACCTGATGACCTGACCACAGGTCCTCGGCGAACGGTTCAGCGTCGCTGTCGATGACGATGTTGGGTCGGAAACGGCGGACGTCCCACGTGAGATCGGGGCGGGCCGACCGACAACCGGCGAGGGTTGCCGTGGTGAGCAGGTGGAGTGCGGCGAGGTCGTGGAAGGTGTCCGACGGCGTCGGGATGGCGAAGTACTCGGCAGTGTCGTCGGGCGGATCGAAGGTCATCTCGTAGGCGAGTGGCCCGGTGCCCGCACTGTGGCGCAGTTGAACCTGTCGGCCCAGCCAAGCCGAGAGGATGTCGTGGATGCCGGGATCGTCAAGGGCGATGGTGACACCGTCGGGTAACTGCAACGCCCCGTCAATGACGGTGGCGTCAAGGAGTTCAGGGGCTCGTTTCGCTGACAACACCTTGTCGGCTGCGACATCCACGACTCCGAGGCGTCGATCGCCGGCCACCCCGTCGCCGAGGACCACGAGTTCGTCGGCGGTGTGTCCCTGCAGCGACTTCACCGGGTAGTGCCACAGGGCGTCGACTGTCCCCACCGTCTCCGGCTGACCGGGCATGGTTCAGGGTCGTCCGGCGTGGGGAGCCGTCACGGTCGCCACTTCGATGCAGCCTTCGCGACTCGCGGCTCGGGCCTCATGGTTCGAATCGGGGGCGGTCATGATGAACAGCGTCCGGCCGTCGTCGCCACCGAGCATGCAGGCGAACGCCGTCTGGGTGGTGTCGACGGTGTCGAGAATTTCGCCACCTTCGGCCACCCGCAGGCACTGGGGGGCGGTGGCGTTTGCCACCCACACGGCGCCCTCGGCGTCGAGGCAGATGCCGTCAGGGGCGACGAGCAGACCTGACAGGTCAGCCCACACCCGGCGATTGTCGAGACTGCCGTCGGTGTATAGATCAAAGGCGGTGAGCCGCAGTGCCAGGGTCTCGGCCACGATCAACGTCATGCCGTCGGGGGTGATGACCGACCCGTTGGGAAACACCATGTCGGTGGCGGCGACGCTGCGGGTCCCGTCCGGGGCGATGCGGCTCAGGACCGTCGAAGTGGGGCCCGGCTCGCCGAGGACCCCTTCAATCCCGTATTCGGCGAGGAAGGCGTCAAGGTCGAAACCGAAGTCACCGACGAAGACGGTGCCGTCATCGGTGACCACGAGATCGTTCACCCACCACCCGGCCAGACCGGTGAGGTCGGCGAGCTCGGTCAGGTTGGTGCCGTCGTAGCGCAATACCCGCTGATCGGTCATCGACGACACCACCATCGATCCGTCGGGCAGCCATCCGAGACCCGACGGCTGGCCGGGGACCTCGACGATGCGTTCGTCGTCACCGTCAGCGGTGATGGCGTGCACGGCATGGTCATAGAAGTCCGAGTACCACAGCCGGCCGTCGTGCCAGCGGGGTCCCTCTCCGAAGTGGAGGCCGGATCGCAAGATGGTCGTAGAAGTCATGGCCGAACCGTACTGCCACCGGCTCCCGTGCGCCCGGCCTGTGCAAGGATGCCGCCATGGCTGAACTCACTTTCGGTGTCTTTATCCCCCAAGGCTGGAAGATGGAACTGGCCTCCATTCCCGACCCTCAGGACAAGTGGGCCAAAGCCGTTGAGGTGTCCGTCCTCGCCGAGGAACTCGGGTACGACTCGTTGTGGGTGTACGACCACGTGCACAACGTTCCGGTGCCCGCCCACGAAACCATGTTCGAGTGCTGGACCACCATGGCCGCCATCAGCCAGCGCACCAGTCGCATCCGTCTCGGCCAGATGGTGGGCTGCGGCCCGTATCGGAACCCGGGTCTGTTGGCCAAGATCACGTCCAACATCGATGTGATCTCCGGCGGTCGCCTCGACTGGGGGGTGGGGGCCGGCTGGTACGAAAACGAGTTCACCGGGTACGGCTATCCGTTCCCCTCGGCGGCCGACCGCATCCGGGCGCTGCGGGAGACGGTCGAGATCGTGTTGTCGATGTGGCGTGAACCCGACACCACCTATCACGGTCGCTACTTCACCCTCGATGGCGCCCAGTGCGACCCCAAGCCGTTGCAGCAGCCGCACCCCCCGGTGCTCATCGGTGGCGGCGGCGAGCAGATGACCCTGCGGGTGGTGGCCGAGTTGGCCACCCATTCCAATTTCGGCGGCAAGCCGCACGAGTGGGCCCACAAGGCTGACGTCCTCAAGGGTCACTGCGACAAGGTGGGTCGCAACTACGACGAGATCACCAAGACGTGGTCGCCCGAGGTGTTCATCCGTCGCACCGAGGCCGAGGTGGCCGCCGCGGGCAGTCGCTCGTTCTGGGGGGAACCGGTGGACTCATGGACCGAGGGGAACCTGGTGGGCACCCCCGATCAGGTGGCCGAGAAGATTCGCACCTACGTGGATCTCGGATGTACCGGGTTCATTCCGTGGTGCAGCGACTACCCCGACACCGAGACGCTCGAGCTGCTCGCCACCGAGGTCATCCCCCAGGTGCGTTGATGGCGAACCGCCGTCGCCGCCGCGGGGTCCCACCGGCAGCAACAGTGGGAGTGGCCGTGGTGCTCGCCGCGGTCGTGGCCATCGCCGGGAGCTGGCAGGGCCCGACCGTTGGCGGCGTTGGGGTATTCGCCCTGTGCGTGGCCGTGGCGTTCGTCATCAACTGGGTGGCGTGGATCCCGGCGTCGCTGTGGCGCACCGAGCGGTTCTACGACCTGACCGGGTCGGTGACGTTCGTGGCTGTGGTCGTCACCGCTCTTGCTGGTTCGCCCGCTCCCGGGGGTGCCGCATCGGTGTGGCGGGTGGTGGTGGCTGCGATGGTCGTCGTGTGGGCGGTGCGACTCGGGTCGTTCCTGTTTCGTCGGGTTCGCCGTGACGGTTCCGACGGTCGGTTCGACAAGATCAAGGTGCATCCAATGGCGTTCCTCGCCACCTGGACCCTCCAGGCACTCTGGGTATCGATGACCGTGGCCGCCGCACTCGCCGCCGTCACCGTGGCTGACGGACTCGGCGGGGTGTGGGCCGTGCTCGGCGTCATCGTGTGGCTCAAAGGATTCATCATTGAGGTGGTGGCTGACACTCAAAAGCGCCGGTTCCGGTCCGACCCGGCCAATGTCGGCCGCTTCATCTCGACAGGGCTGTGGTCGTGGTCGCGTCACCCGAACTATCTCGGAGAGATCACGCTGTGGTGTGGGGTGGCGCTCATGGCCGTGCCGACGCTCGCTGGGTGGCGATGGGTGGTGCTCGCATCCCCGGTGTTCGTGTGGTTCCTTCTCACCCGGGTCAGTGGGATCCCGTTGCTCGAAGCCCGTGCCGCCGCCCGGTTCGGCGACGACTCCGGCTACCGGGCGTATGTCGAGCGCACCCCGGTGTTGTTGCCCCGGCTCAGGCGTCCCATTCGGGATGGCGCTTCTCGAGGAACGCCCTGATCCCCTCTTTGGCATCGGGGGTCTGGCTGGCTTCGGCCATCACGGTGGTGGCGTAGGCGTAGGCCTCCTCGATGGGTAGGTCGAGTTGTCGGTACATGGCGGCCTTGCCCGTGGCCTTCGACGAACGTGAACCGCGGGTGGCCCGACCGAGGAGGTCGGTCACGGCGGCGTCGAGTTCGTCGGCGGGAACCACGCGGTTCACGAGACCCCACGAAAGGGCGGTGGCCGCATCAATGGGGTCACCGGTGAAGGCCAGTTCGGCGAGCCGTTTGGTCGAGATGTTCCGACCCACTTCGACTGCGGGTGTGGTGCAGAACCAACCGCCTTTGCCACCGGGAAGGGCGAACCCGACTCCTTCGGCGGCGACCGCAAGGTCGCAGGCCGCCACGAGCTGACATCCGGCGGCGGTGGCGAGGGCGTGGACCCGGGCGATGGTGACCTGGGGGATCTGGCGGAGCGCAAGCATCGTGGCGCTGCACGTCGCCACGAGTTCGGTGGCGGCCGCAAGGTCAGCTCCGTCAAGGTCCCCGAAGTCGTGACCGGCGCTGAACACCGGACCTTCGGCGGCGAGCACCACACCTCTGGCGTCACTCGTTCCGACTGTGCGCACGGCGTCGAGCAGTTCCCGGAGCGCCTCGAGTGACAGGGCGTTGCGCCGTTCGGGACGGTTCAGCGTGATGGTGGCGACAGGTCCGTCGACGGCCAGCAGCAGGGTCTTGTAGGTCATGGGATCACCTTATGGCTTCCGCCCCGCAGGTGTTCGGGGGGTCGGCGTGGGTGACGTAGCGTCGGGATGTGGGTTCGCTGTTCGCCGCCATGGGGCTCGTGTTCGTTGCCGAACTCGGCGACAAGACCCAGTTGATCGCCCTCGGGTTCGGCGCCCGACACCGCATCGGCCCAGTGCTGCTCGGCATGTTCCTCGGTTACGGTATCGCCAATCTCGCCGCCGTCGTCGTCGGCGGGATCCTCGGAGCCACCCTGCCGACCCGGGCCCTCGGCATCGGCGGCGGCATCCTGTTCTTGGGCTTCGCGCTGTGGACGTTGCGACCCGAACGTTCCGATGCGGGAACCACCGACGTCGAGGCCGAGCCCGTCGAGCCGAGTCGTCCGGCTCGGGCCGTGGTGCCGTCGGTGGCGCTGGCCGTGCTCGTCGCCGAGATGGGAGACAAGACACAGCTCGCTACGGCCACGCTCGCTTCCCAGGGCCCGCCCGTGCTCGTGTGGATCGGAGCGACGATCGGCATCGTGGCGGCCGGAGCCGTTGGCGTCGTCGTCGGCCGTTTCGTCGGGGCCCGTCTGCCCGAGCGGGTCACCCGTCTCGGCTCAGCTGTGCTGTTCGCCGTGTTCGGTGTGGTGCTGATCGTCGTCAGTCTGTGACCCGGCGCAATGTCGCCGTGAGATGGGCGGTATCGGTCTGGCCGACCGCCGCCATGCCCACCTCGTAGGTCAGTTCGTCTCCGTCGATCCGCAACCGCCGGGTGACGGCACTGACCTCCTTGGCCCCGGGGGTGAGGCCCACGTTGGTCGAGTGGAGATCAATGACCACTGCCCCCGAGGGGTCCTGACGGGCCGTTCCTGTGTGGGTTTCGGTGACCCCCGTCGGTTGGGCCACAACGAATTCGGCCCGGTCCTCACCACTGAGACGCAGGTATCCGCTCTCGGCGTGGAGGGGGAGACCCATCGCTGAGGTTGTGCGCTGGGTGTAGGCGAGTACCGGTTTGCCGGGCAGCGCCGTAAAGGTCACCGTCTCGTCGTAGGTGAACGGCACGATGGTGGGATACGACCCGTGGCCGGGGCCCTGCCAGGTGCCTTCGAGGAGGGCGAGTGGGTTCTCAGCCACAGGTGTGGGGTGCACCCTCGGCGCAGTCGCACAACAGCACCGGGTCGTCGTCGAGACGACGGAGGGTGCCCCGGAAGGAGCGCTCACGGCCGGCACCCGGTGACAGCGGCCACGACATCCATCGCGCACTGCGCCACTGATGGCGGGCGCGCCCGGAGCCCACAGGTTCGAGCGTGACCGGGAGGTCGGGCTGCGTCACGAGATCAACCACGCCGTCACCCTATCCGGACGTTCCCACCGGGTGTCGCCAACTCTTGCGGGTGGCCCACACCCCCCACCCGACGGCACCGAGGGGGATTTCAAGGAGGTACGTAAAGGTGCTGTAGAGCAACACGGCGGCAGTGGCGGGGTTGGTGGCCGCCCCGAAGGCGGTGAGCAGCGCCACCGTTCCCGTCTCGGCGATGCCGACGCCGCTCGGCGTGAGCGGAATGGTGGTGAGTAGTCGGTTGAAGGCGAAGGCGGCGTACACCTCGATCCATCCGGCACTGTCGTTGCCCGTACCGAGATAACGGACACACAGCAACAAGATGGCGAACTGCCCGAGGGTGTACACGATCATCCAGAAGGTGAGGGCCAACCACTCGCGCCGCAGGAGATCGACTGAGTCGTGGCGAAAGGCGACGAGCCGGTCACCGAGACCGGTGACGGGAGGCTTGCGCAGGAGCCGGGTGAACAGCGAACCGATCCGTTCCCCGAGCACACCCACCGATCGCGCCAGGGCATCCGAGCGAAGCACCAAGGCGAAGACGACGACCATGACCACGAGCACGGCGAGACCGACAATGGCGGCGAACACCAGCTCGCCCGACGCCTTGCCACTGAAGGCCAGCAAGGCGAGGGCGCTGAGGGGGATGGCGAGTTTGGCGAACACGTTCCAAAAGCCCGACACGACGATGCTGCGGGTGATCGACGGGATGCCGAACCCCCACGAGCGCCCCATGGCATAGGTGACCCCCACACCCACGGCCCCGCCGAAGGGCACGACGTTGGCGAGCGCACTTCCCGAGAAGTTCAGGACGAGTGCTTGGGTGTGGCGAAGCCCGGGCAGGGACGCCACCATGACGCCGGTGTAGCTCCACATGGTGGCGAACCACACG
>JALRFT010000100.1 GCA_023261915.1 Acidimicrobiales bacterium
GTGCCAGTTGTCCTGCCAAGGGCACGGCTGGTTTGCCACCTGCGGAAGGGATAAGCGCTGAAAGCATCTAAGTGCGAAACCCGTTTCAAGATGAGGTCTCCCACTGGGTTAACCAGGTAAGGCCCGTGGCCAGACGACCACGTTGATAGGCCGGAGGTGTAAGCGTGGTAACACGTTCAGCCGACCGGTACTAATCGGCCGAGGGCTTGGATTACATCGAAGCTCGTGTTCGCTATGGAGTACTCGAGGGAGCGACTTGCGTCGCACCCGCCGTCTGACGGCGGTGTCCCTTGACAAGGTTTCCGGTGGCTATAGCGGAGGGGTCACACCCGTTCCCATTCCGAACACGGCCGTTAAGCCCTCCAGCGCCGATGGTACTTGGGAGGAGACTCCCTGGGAGAGTAGGACGCCGCCGGGATTTCGCACGTAGAGAGGCCCCCTAGGGGGCCTCTCTCGCGTTCAGGGCCATGTCCACCGGCAAGTAGGGTTCTCGGTCGTGCCTGCAGATCGATCCCCCCGACGACCCAGCCGCCCAACGAGCAGTGGGTCCCGATCCACTGCTCGGTCTGGTGGCCGTGCTGGTGGGTCCCGAGCGGGCTCAGCGGAGGGTCGCGGTCGGAAATCATCCACCGGAGGGGCCTCCGGGCGTGGGGTAGCGCCCCGAGGAGGTTCGAGCTCGTCGTCTGGCGCCGGGCGGTCACTCGGAGGGAGGTCCCAAGCCCCCCGGGCCCGTCAGGGCCGGTCTGCGTCAGCGGGGGACCCCTCTTCGGAGCGACCACGCAGCCGAGGGGGCGAGCCTCGAGCGGTGAAGGCTCGGGCGGTTGACGCAGGAGATCCTCGAGCTGGAGCAAAGCCTCAGAGCGGACCGCCCCCGTCCGTTCGGCCCTACCCGAAACGTGAACGTGGGCTGCCCCCCTTTGTGGATCACGAAACGGAGCAGCTCGTTGAAAGAGAAATGCTCACAAAGTGCTCGGCTCCTAAGTCGTCTCCGTCGAAGGCGTCACGAGCAGGTCGCCCCCGGCGGGGACGGGCGGTGAGCGATGACGTTAGAGCCCGGCTTGCTGCCGCGACGACGCCACGCCGTGGCGACCGTCTGGCAGGTCGCCTAGCCGAGGCGGCAGATGACTTTGCTGAGGAGCATTACGACGATGCCGCTCGAATCCTCAGCGGTATCGCGAAAGAGGCTCCCCAGGTCCCCGAGGTTCGCGAGCTTCTCGGTCTGGTTCGTTATCGGCAGGGACGTTGGCGTCCGGCCGTTCGAGAACTTGAAGCGTTTCGCCAGTTGTCCAATTCAGTTGAGCAGAATGCGGTTCTTGCCGACTGCTATCGGGCGCTCGGCAACCACACCCTCGTCGCCAGCCTGTGGGAGGAATTGCGGGATGCCTCACCCGACGCTGCGCTTGTCACCGAGGGGAGGATTGTCGCTGCCGGAGATCTCGCTGATCAGGACCGCGTGCGCGACGCCATCACCCTCCTCGCCCGCGGGTGGAGGTGGCCGAAACGACCTCAGGATCATCATCTTCGTCGGGCCTATGCGCTTGCCGATCTGTATGAACGTGCCGGCGATCTTCCCGCCGCTCGCCTGCTCTTCGAACGGGTTGCCTCCGTCGAACCGGATCTCGGCGATGCTGCCGCCAGAGCCGCCGTGCTCAGGTGAGGGTGGGCGGCGTGATGCCGACGAGTCGCTAGATTGGCGGTAGTGAAGCCGCCCAGTCGAGGGAGTCGTTGTGACTGATATTTCTGCCCTACTCGGGTCTGAAGCTGAGGAACTGTTGGGCTACCGCGTCCATGGGATCGGTCAGGACCTCCTGACCCTCCCGGGACCGGACATCATCGAGAGGGTCTACGCCCAGAGCGATCGAAACCCTCAGGTGCTTCGAAGCCTCCAAGGACTCTTCGATTCCGGGCGATTGGGCGGGACTGGGTATGTCTCGATCCTGCCCGTTGATCAGGGCATCGAGCACACTGCGGCCGCCTCATTTGCCCCGAACCCCATCTACTTCGACCCTGAGAACATTGTGCGACTCGCCATTGAGGGCGGGTGCAACGCTGTGGCAACGACGTTTGGTGTCATGGGGTTGATGTCGCGCCGTTACGCCCACCGCATTCCCTTCATCGTCAAGCTCAATCACAACGAACTGCTGACGTATCCGACGTCCTACGACCAGGTCATGTTCGGATCGGTGGAGGAGGCTTGGAATCTTGGAGCCGCCGGGGTTGGGGCGACGATCTACTTCGGCTCGGAGGAGTCGCGCCGGCAGTTGATTGAGGTGAGCGAAGCCTTCCAGCAGGCCCACGAGTTGGGCATGTTCACCGTCTTGTGGTGTTACCTGCGCAATGGGGCCTTCACAGTGGATGGTGTCAACCATGAGGATTCAGCGGATCTGACCGCTCAGGCAAACCATCTGGGTGTGACTATTGAGGCAGACATCATCAAACAGAAGCAGCCCACGAAGAATGGGGGCTTCCCGGCCGTCAACTTCGCCAAGACGTCACCGCTTGTTTACGAGCAACTTGTCGCCGATCATCCGATCGACTGGTGCCGTTGGCAGGTAGTGAACAACTACATGGGCCGGATCGGATTGATCAACAGTGGCGGTGAGTCAAAGGGGTCCAGTGACCTCGCTGACGCTGTCCGCACTGCTGTGATCAACAAGCGGGCTGGTGGATGTGGCCTGATCTCGGGTCGGAAGGCGTTCCAGCGTCCGATGCCCGAGGGGGTCGGGCTCCTCCACGCAATCCAGGACGTGTATCTCGACGAGTCCGTCTCAATCGCCTGACAGTCCGAACGGTGTGGGGCCGGGTGCCCTCTCAGTCGAGTGAGCGGAAGACCATGCCGGTAGGTGGTTTGGGTGAGAAGAACGTGGACTTGGGCGGCATCCGCGTTCCACCGTTGGCGACGGCCATTATCTGACTAATGGTCGGTGGCCGCACGAGGACGGCCGCAACGGCATTCCCTCCAGCCACCTCTTGTCTCACGAACTTCTCGGAGTGGTGGTAGCCGATTTCGCTCGCCCCAATCCGGTTGAGAGCATGCTGCAGTCGGTCGGTGTCAAAGGTTCCGAGGTCGAGCTCTGGCCGGGCACGCAACAGCCACTGCCCCCGAGCCGTGATCAGGGCCATGGCGTCTTTGGTTTCAAGGAGCGGAACCAGCTCGTGCTCGCTGACGTCCACGTTTGCGATCGTGAACCATTGCCCGAGCACGTCAATGGGGTCAGCCTCGGTAGGCCAGGTGCGGATGAGCCGGTGGATTCCATGAATCTCGACAGAGTCCGGCACTAACTCGGTTACGAGGGCGAGTACCCGATCGGCTCCCTCCACCTGGCTGCCATCGCCGACGCTTTCTTCGCGGTAGGCAAGAGCAACTCCGAGGCGGTGGTGGCCGTCGGCGACGACCACAGGATGATCAGAGAGCGCCGTGCTGATGCGGGTGATCTCCACCTCAGAGGAAATCACCCAGAGTCGGTGACGGGTGCCTCCTAGATGTGTGTCGAGTACTGGGTCCCCGGTCGGATGCAGGAGTCCGGCAAACCCCGGACTCGGGGTCAGCACCCAGATGGGGGAGAGGTTGGCCCGTGTTGCTCGTGTCAGTTCGAGACGGTCAGTGCTTGCCTTCGGGGTGGTCTGTTCGTGGGGAAGGATGTCAAGTGGGGTCAGCGTTGGTCCGCCGAGCGAGGAGTTCTCAGACGGCAATGCGAGGGCACCAATTACTCCTGTAGTCGAACGCTCCTGGCCATCACAGATCCAGTTCATGCGATGGACGTAGAGGCTCGCTGGATCCCGCCGGAGTACCCCGTCCGCACACCACTGGCGGAATCGATCTCCCGCGTCTCGATAGTCGGACGCCACACCGCCTCCGGCAGCCATCACCGACGGGGCAACGGGAAGGTCGATGGCGACGACGTTGTGCGGATCCCGCTCCAGCAGGCTGTCCCGCTCGTCGTCGTTCAACACGTCGTATGGGGGAGCCAAGACCGCTGGCGTGTCCAATGCGGAGTCGGAGTAGCGCAGGCCCTCAAAGGGGGCGAGGTCGGCCATGAATGCTTCCTATCAGGTATCCGAGAGTGGCCGGGGCCAGAGATGCAGTTGGCACAAGACTCGACGGTTGCGCAGTGCACCGGCGTGCGAGTATCTGCTGTGCCGTTTGCGATTGATCTCGATGGTGTCCTCTGGCTCGGTGGGGAGCCCCTCCCCGGCGCGGTGGAGGCGATTGGCCTTCTTCGTCAATCGGGCGAAGCGATTGCCTTTGTCACAAATCATTCACAGCATCGACGAGGGGACATCGCTCAACGGCTGGCAGGCATTGGAGTTGACGCGGGCAACGACGTGATCTCCTCAGCCATGGCGGTTTCAGCGCTCGTCGCTCGGGGTGAGCGAGTGTTCCCCTTCGCCGGGCCTGGTGTCATTGAGGCGCTCGAGGCCAGTGAGGTCGAGGTTCTCCCCGACGGGAACGGAGCCGATGCCGTAGTGGTCGGACGTCACGAAGATCTCTCGTGGGAGCGCCTGACGAGCGCTGCTCGTGCAGTGCGGAGCGGTGCACGTTTCATTGCAACGAACCTCGATCCCAGTTACCCGACCGCTCGCGGTGTCGAACCGGGCACAGGGGCAATCGTTGCGGCGGTGGAGGTCGCTGCAGGGCGGCCTGTAGACGCCGTCGCCGGAAAGCCACACGAAGCCATAGCGAGCATCGTCCGGGCCCATCTCGGCGACTCGGGGTGGGTGATCGGGGACATGCCGAGCACCGACGGCGCCTTGGCGACGCAGCTCGGCTGGGGCTTCTCGCTCGTCGTGAGCGCTGCGACTCCTCGGCTTGACCGATCCGGCGATCGGGAACCTGACCTCACCTCAGGCAGTCTCCTCGAGGCCGTCACCGCGCTCCTCGGGGGCGAGCGCCTGCTCGAGGGTCCTGCCCACTGACCGCTTCCGATCGTTGCGTGGTGGAGGGCCTCACCGTAGGGTTCAACCATGTCCTTCGCGGATGGTGACGCTGCCCAAGTCGCTGTGAGGTCACGTCGCACGGAGATCATCTAGTGGCCGTCCTGCGCCGTCGCCTCGATGTCGAGATGGTGCGAAGGGGCCTCGTCGAGTCCCGTCAGGCGGCCCAAAGACATATTGAGGCAGGGGACGTCGTTGTCTCAGGGGCGGTAGCTCAGAAGCCGGGGCGTCTTGTTGCTTCTGGCGAACCGGTGTCCATCACCGCACCGGCGCAGCAGTACGTCAGCCGTGGTGGCACGAAACTCGAGGCGGCCCTCACTGCCTTTGATCTGGACGTCGAAGGCTGCAGGGCGATCGACGTGGGGGCTTCTACTGGTGGCTTTACGGATTGCCTCCTCCAGCGTGGAGCGCAGTCTGTTGTCGCCCTCGACGTTGGCCGAGGACAGATTCATGAACGGCTCCGGGTGGACCCCCGGGTTCGGGTCGTTGAACGCTGCAATATCCGGGACTTGGCCCCGGAGCGCTGCTCCGACGAGGACCGGCGCCGTATCGCTGGTGAACCCACGACGCTCCTAGTGGCAGACTTG
>JALRFT010000148.1 GCA_023261915.1 Acidimicrobiales bacterium
CCTCGGCGCCTATTACCTGATCCTGCCGAGTGAGTGCTCCTCCAATCTCGCACGCTTCGACGGCATGCGCTACGGCCTGCGTGTGGGAGACGACGGCAATGCGTCGGTCGAAGAGGTCATGTCGCTTACGCGTGAGGCCGGATTCGGCCCCGAGGTGAAGCGGCGCATCATGCTCGGCACCTACGCCCTTTCCGCCGGGTACTACGACGCCTACTACGGCAAGGCCCAGCGGGTCCGAACTCTCATCGCCCGTGATTTTGCCGCCGCCTATGAAGACGTCGATCTCCTGGTGTCACCCACCTCACCCACCACAGCCTTCGCCTTTGGGGCCAAGGCCGATCCGTTGGCGATGTACCTCAATGACGTGTGCACGATTCCGTCCAACCTTGCCGGCCATCCGGCGATGTCAGTGCCGTTCGGCACCGGCGACGACGGTCTGCCCGTGGGAGTGCAGTTGATGGCCCCCGCCCTTGGTGAGTCAACACTGCTGTCGGCCGCCGCCGTTCTCGAAGCGGCGATGGAGGTGACAGCGTGAGCGAGGAAACCGGCAGCGAGGTGTTCGCCGAGGACGGTACGACCCTGCGTTCGCCGACCACGGGTGCCGAGTGGGAGATCGTGATCGGACTCGAGGTGCACGCCGAACTGGCGACGGCGACGAAACTCTTCAGCGCCGCTCCTAACGCCTTCGGTGGTGAACCGAATCGCAACATCGATCCGGTCAGCCTCGGTCTGCCGGGCAGCCTGCCGGTGCTGAACCATCGGGCGGTGGAACTCGCCATGCGGGTTGGCTTGGCCCTCGGATGTGAGGTGCGTCCCTGTGTGTTCGCCCGTAAGAACTACTTCTACCCCGACATGCCCAAGGACTTTCAGATCTCGCAGTTCGACCTGCCGCTCAACGTCGATGGGCAACTGGAGTTGCCCTCGGGTCAGATCGCCGGGATCGAGCGGGCGCACATGGAAGAGGACACGGGAAAGAACATGCATGTCGGCGGCGATGGACGCATCCATGGTGCCGAGGCGTCGCTCGTCGATTACAACCGGGCCGGCGTTCCACTCATCGAGATCGTCGGTCGACCGGATCTTCGCGGAGCCGAACAGGCCCGTCAGTATGTGGCCGAGTTGCGCAGCGTGCTGGTGGCGGTCGGTGCTTCCGACGGGAAGATGGAAGAGGGTTCACTGCGCGTTGACGCCAACGTGTCGGTTCGTCCCGTCGGGGAGACGGCACTGGGGACCCGCTGTGAGATCAAGAATGTGAACTCGTTGCGTTCACTCGGCCGGGCCATCGAATACGAGGCCCGTCGTCAGGTGGACCTGCTCGAGGCCGGGGACCGCGTGGCACAGGAGACCCGCCACTGGGACGACGCCAACGGACGCACCCGATCGGGTCGATCGAAGGAACAGGCCGAGGATTACCGGTACTTCCCTGAACCTGATCTCGTCCCCCTCGATCTGGATCCGGCATGGATCGAAGCGGTCCGCGCCGCGCTCCCGCCTCTTCCAAGCGACCGGCGTCGCCGGTTGGCCGAGGCGGCTGGGGTCCTCCCCGCAGAGGTGGCCCTGCA
>JALRFT010000186.1 GCA_023261915.1 Acidimicrobiales bacterium
CTGTTGCGTCCGTCATACCCATGCTCTGTGACCGGTGGGTGGTTATGAGCGGTGTTGTGGTGAGAGGAGGCGTCGATGTCGACATCGGTCCCGATAACCGAGTCTCGTCGATCGCCAGAAGTCGAGGGCTGATCGACAGCAAAGGAAAATGCCGCCCCGAAGGACGGCATTTTCACACTGGTGGGGTATGCACCTAAGTCTGGGGACCAGCGTGGGGGCGGGTTCTGGGCGGGCCGGCGGGGATTTCTAACGAAAAATCAGCCCGTTTCTAACTGGCTACCTACAGGCATTTGCTCACCTTGCCGAGCCGGTCGAGCGCCACCTGGACGGCACAGCGCCCTGCTTCGGCGTGCTCCAACTGTCTTGCCGCCAGCTTCTGGGCTTGCTCCTCACGCGCAACCTCGGCAGGGGTTGGAGCCACGTCGGACACGATCACAGCCGGACGCGGTTTGTACGCCGCTGCGAAGACCCCACGGACCTCGCCCCTCACAGATGCCAAGGCGTGCCTGAGTCTCCTATCCCGGCAACGATCGTGAACGTCCTGGAGTTGGCTTTCGAGCAACTGGCTGTGGAGCTCCCCGCCCGGGTAGCTCCACGGATGCCGGAGACGACCACCCGCTGCAGCGGCTTGAGAGAACAGCCACTCACACTTGGTCAACGCATCACGAGTGGCGCTGGCAGTGTCACCACTGAGGCGAGGCCGACGTCGCGTCAATCTGAGAATGAGGCCGACAACAGCACTGGCCACAATGCTCGACGCGACCTCAGACCAGAACGCAATCACCGACGTGAATCTATTTCACTGGCCGTATGCAATAGCGAAGGTCGAAGGCATCATCGACCGCCGCAAACCCGCGACCAAAGGCAACCGCTTGACCCGAAAACCATTAGACCCGTGGCTCAGCCACCAAGACGTGCTCTCTCTACTTCGAGTTCCTCGCTCGACGCTCTCCAAGTGGCGCAGCGAGGGCAAGTTCCCTGAGATGACCCGCCTACCCAGCGGCGAACTCCGAATCCAGGAAAGCGTCCTCAACGCGTGGCTCGACTCGCTGCCAAGAGTGTGACCGTCAGGACGCTTCAGCGTAGAGATGCTGCTGGAAACCGCAGAACAAGTCTCGGATCTCATCCGCATCTGAACCGAGTTCACCGATCGCCTCGGCGACACCCCCGTACTTGATCTCCAAGAGCGGCGGAAGCTTCTCCACCGCTAACTCTTCGACGCCTTCGCTGACGTACTGGTCGAGCACGAAGTCGATGAAGTCCCGTTGCCGATCACCGAAGTGCACGCCGATACGGCGGCGGGCCTTGTTTGCGCGCGCCTCACGTGTCGTTGGCTTGGCATCGAAACTGATGTAGGCGAGCACGTCGTAGAGGTCACTGTCCTTGGCCGAGATCAGCTCTTGGACCTTCTCGAGGTTCTCGATCCCGAACCCCTTCTCCTCCAACTGAGTAAGCAACCCGATACGCGTCAACGGATCCGCCCAGATGCGACGAAGATCGTCCTCGTCCTTGTAGAACTCCGGCAACTCACCAAACAGCCACTTAAGGAACTCCTCGGTGCTCATCTGTTTGCCGTCAGGACCCCAGAACGTCGTCTTCATCATGAAGACTGTTGTACCGAGGAGCCGGAGAGATGCCCGTCCTCGTGAGCGTCGGCGGGTAGCGATCCGTGTTGACTCCCTGCCTTCAGTGGCGACATTGCGGGGTATGACCCGCCGCCCCTGGCTGGACAGACGGCGGCGAGACGTCAGCGCGAGAAGTCGAGGCCCTCGAACCGACC